>CAIZFH010000294.1 GCA_903932155.1 uncultured Granulicella sp.
CCGAAGTCGATCTCGTCGAAGGGGTCTTTCTCAGTCCTCTCGTTCTCGCTAACAACTTCCTCGGCGGAGCGCTCACGTTCAGCCTCGCGCCCGGCCATCTCCTCGATGGTTACCCCGGATTCCTCAACCTCTTCCAGGATCGGGTTCTCCACCATCTCGGCGTTGATCATCTCCTTCAGCTCCAGCTTGTTCAGAGCCAGAACGCTGACCATCTGCACCAGCCCAGGCGTTAGTACCTGGCGCTGCGTGACTCGGAGATTTAGCTTCGGCTGCAACAAACTATCTACCTCTTCCTGCCATTTCTGCTCCGCGCACATCGTGCGAATAGGATCGATCGGCGTTGCCTTGCCGATGTTCCATTGATCTGCGAACTTGGCCACAGTCTACACGCCGCGCGACATTCGTGCAGCGCGCAGGACGTTTGCCTCTTGGTACACGCAACGTCTGCCGCTCCTTCGCCGCATACCCAGATACGAGGGAAGCCCAAGCTGGAAGCATGTCTGCGCAAGCTGCGCAGGCGTCCCACTGCGCAGAGCCACTTATTCCATGGAAAACTTCTCGCCCAGGTAAATGCGCCTTACCTCAGGATCGCGGCCAAGCTCACCCGGCGTCCCTGAACGATAGATCTTACCCTCGTTAATGATGTACGCGCGATCGGTCACAGACAGGGTCTCGCGCACATTATGGTCTGTCACCAACACTCCAATCCCATTCTTCTTCAGCGCGAAGATTATCTCCTGTAACTCCAGTACCGCAATTGGATCGATGCCAGAAAACGGCTCGTCCAGCAGAATAAACGCTGGTTCGATGGCCAGACAACGGGCAATCTCCACCCTACGTCGTTCGCCCCCGCTTAGGGCATAACCCATGGTCTTGCGTACATGACCCAGGCTGAACTGTTCGATCAGTTTCTCAGTCCGTTTGCGCCGTTCCTCTCGGCTCAACTGCTGCGCCTCCAGCACTGCCAGAATGTTGTCCTCCACCGACAGCTTGCGAAAGATGGAAGGCTCTTGCGGTAGATAGCTGATGCCGTACTCTCGGGCGCGCAGGTACATCGGTAGCCGTGTAATGTCGTCGCCGTTGGACGTAATGCGGCCTGAATCCGGACGCACCAGCCCTACGATGATATAAAAACAAGTTGTCTTGCCCGCGCCGTTCGGCCCCAGCAGTCCGACTACCTCGCCCTGCCTGATCTGTATGTTTACGCCGCGCACCACCTGCCTTCCGGCGTAGGCCTTTCCAATCTCGTCTGTCTTAAGCGTCCTCACAGTATCCGTCACAGTCTTCCCTATCCCCTCTATCACTGCCCGGTCCGTCTCATCTCTCAAAGGTTCGACTCCCATTTCGGAACTGAATCATAAAATCACCATTTCACCGCTTTCTCTTCTCTTTCTTTTCATCATTTCCGACCCGTGTCTCCGTCTGCACACGCTGCGCTGGTTCTCCGGAGACTGCGCTCAACGCCTCAACACTAACACCCCTGCTATCGTCGCAGGAACTGTGGAACCGTAGCGCCGCGGCCGTGGTCGTGCCCCTCGCGTCGGTTATCTGCGGCGGCGACGTGCCCTCTCCGGTTAACAGAAATACCTGATCGCTGGCCGTGTACAGCAGCCGCTCGCCTGTAGCGTGGAAGCCGGGTTGTTGGATGTCCACATGCCCAACTGCTAACACCCGCTGCAAACGCCCTGTCAGCGATGGTACCGTCATGCCACTTATCGCGGGTACCCCACCCTGTTGCAGGTAGGCAGCCCCCTCGTTGGCCCGGATGGTTCCGTCGGCGCTATCTGCACGAAAGCCTCCGGTAAAGTCAGCTTGGCTCAAATTTCCGGAAAAAACCAGTCCGCCGCTGGCGATACGGACCACATTTGCCGACTGTGCAGCCGCTCCGGCGCTACCGGCGCCCGACTTGGCTGTGGTGTTTGCACATCCCGGTACCGCAGAACCAGGCTTCCCTGTGTCCCCCCGATCAGCCTCCCTACTTAGAACGGTGCGCACCTGAGCCGCCTGTTGGACCGTTGACCAACCAGTCGACGCTTCGCCCCGTGCTATCAGCCGTTTCTGATCGCGTGCCAGCTCAATCACAGGAGCCTGCACCTGC
>CAIZFH010000295.1 GCA_903932155.1 uncultured Granulicella sp.
GGAAACAATATAAACAGCCGCTATATTCCGCTGGCAGTAGCATTGCCAGCATCATATGCAGCCGGAACCATAGTTTCAGTTGACGCAAGTGGCAATCTAACCCTGACCGCCCCAGCCACCGCACCCTCCGGCTCATGCACAACAAACGGCGAGTGGGTGTTTTCGCAGGATGGCCATGCGACATTCTGCGCTTCAGGAACATGGACGACGAAGATTTAGGATGTTCGCAGCATTGAGGCAAATATGACCATAGCACTCATCATCGTCGGGGCTGTTGTACTGATTGCATCTTGGGCAATGTGGAGAGTTGTGGCAGTACCGAAGCACGAGGATTGACCGATTATGAACTTCACTCCATCCCAAGTCTCAGCGATGTGCGAGAAGTACGGCGCCCAGGTTGGGCCTCTGCCCGCCGAAGTCGACGGCACGCAATTGCTTTGGGCGATGAGCGGGAATGAATCGAGCTTTGGAGTGAACTGCACGCCGCGGCACGAGCCAGCCTTTGACGTAGGTGGGGCCTATGGAGCCAATGGCGACATGCCGGCGCTGATTGCGCTCTACGGAAGCCCTGCGGCCGCATGCAGCTACGGGCCGCTCCAGGTGATGCTCTGTAACGCTGGAAATACATCTCCGACTGACTTTGATGACCTCGACCAGGCGTTCGCGGCGAGCGTGGCATACCTGAATACCCTGTTGCGTAGATTCAACCCTCAGTCGCTGGATGAGATCGGCGAATGCTGGAATGCTGGCCATGTCACACCGGACCCTGGTTATACCTCGAAACTGGAAGCAAACTATGGTGTACCCAGAGCACAAGCCACCGGAGAGTAAAAGATATGGCAGAATGCGAGGTACTCGGCTTTGACAAGCGATGGCATGATGAGATCGACGGGAGAGTCCATTCACACGAGAAGGCCATCAGGGGAGGCAATGGCGATGGCCTTGGTCTCAACAGTCGTATGAGTAGCGTCGAGAACTACATTGTGGAAAGCCGCGAAGAACGTAAGGCAATGCGTAAATGGCTGCTCGGCATTGTGGCGGGCCTTCTGCTTATGATCGGCGAACGGGCATTCTCTGACCTGCATGTATTCTTCCAGCCGCAGAGTACGCAGACGCAGACCAGCAGCCACACAGATGTAGAGAACGGCAACACGTCGTATCCAAGCAGCACCACCACGACCGACAGCAGTAGCAGCACAACTCATAAACACTAAGGAGATACACAATATGGCGAACGAATTTGAAAAGATTGCGGAAGACGTAGGCAAGGTTGTTGCATGGCCCTTCGACCACGCAGCTAAACTGATTGAACTCATCAAGGCTGGAATGCAGGACGAGCCGGCGGCGAAGGCGGCGCTGATCGGGCTGATCCAGAAGGGCGAATCGATGGTCACGGGCGGAGCTGCGGTCGGTGTAGCGACTACGGCTGCCGCTGCAGGGGATGGCGTAAATCTTGCCGCAGATGCGGCTGCGGTCGGAGCTGTCGAGGCCGAGGCGGCCAACGCGCAGACCTTCTGGGCTTATTTCAAAGGGACGTTTATCCCCGAGGTTGAAGCCATCTGGAAGGATGCCGAGGCGATCGTGGAAGGTACACCAACTGTCACTACCACGACTACCACAAC
>CAIZFH010000296.1 GCA_903932155.1 uncultured Granulicella sp.
ACCGCCAACCGTAGACAAAAGGGTGTTGTGATGGGTGCCCCGATGGCCAAGGAAACCGCACAAAGAGCCGACGTGCCCAGGTCATCAGAAATGGGATTGCCTTTTCCTGTACCGCGGCCTCCCGTAACACCGCCACATGCCCTTCCGGCCGGTGACGTTACGTATGCTGAATCGCAGTTCCACCGTCGAAGACTTCCGCGTTCCTCCGGGAAACCTCTTGGAAGCTCTCCCGTGAAGCCGACAGGGACCGCATAGTATGCGGCTCAACGACCAATGGCAAATCTGCTTCGTCTGGCGTAACGGTGGCGCTTATGACGTTGAGATCGCCGACTATCACTTCGATATTGACGAACTCAGAACCCAAAGCCTAACAGGTTCACGTCGCGTCCCGTCTCCAGTGACATGAGTGCCAAGAACAGATACCCCAGGCCATCGACTGACTCATAAACGTGTCCGCCCGGGTATCCCTGGAACATGCCATTCTCGTAGAGAGCGGCGGCGGCCTCCTCGGCAATGGCCAATGCCTCGGAAAGCAAATGCGCATCGCCCAGTTCCCGGGCTGTTCGCACGAGAAAGTGAAGGCAGCGGCCATAATTCTCCCCGTATCCCCACCTCCCAGTCCGCCCGGGACTGCTTTCGATGGCGATGCGAGCCCACCGCTGAATCGCGTCAAGAAAGAGTTGCTCGTGAGTCAACCTGTAGAGCGAGAGGCAGGCTTCCGCGACAGCCATTGGGTAATCGTGCGTCGGCCACTGATCGGTACTCCAAACGTCTGTGTACAGCCGGGGCCAATAACCGGGTTCCGCCGGGGCTACGGGGGAACCGTCGTGCACGGCGACCTGGCCGAAGAACCTCCCTGACGCATCATCATGCGCGTGTGCGACATAGGCTCGCGTAGCGCCATACGCCATCTCGACGAACGCACCGTCCGCGCTGTGTTCGCCGGCCCGAAGCAGGGATTGCGCCCAGACGCCTACTTCGCTGGTTGAGACTTTCGAGTCCCATCGGCCCATGTCCGGCTCATTCACGATTAACCCCGTGGACGCGCCACGATGCCCATAGCTATACCGGGCAATGCGCAGGGCCATGTCCCTCAACTCGGTGTCACCTGTCTTGCCGTACAACCACGCCAATGACTCCGTCAGAATCCCGCCAGCCTCGATGAACGCATGACCGCGTTTGCCGTCGTCATGGCGATTGAAGCCTCCGGAAGTCGGGTCGTAGACGTGCCGACGCGCCATAGTCCGAATGTAAGCGGACGTTCGATCCCGATCATGCCGCCAGAAGAGATCCCACGCCGGAGTGATCGGGCGCAGTTCATGGTGAGCGCCCGAGAAGGTGACAACCTTGTTATCGAACACGTCGTAGTACTGGTGGTTGCCCCACTGGAACATGCCGTTTTCGGCCACACAGCGCGCCAGAAAAGCCGCAACGTAACGATCCGTTGCCTGGGCGTACGACGGCGAGCCTGTCCAATCGGTCAGCCCGCAGGCCGCAACGACCATCGGGGTGTCCCAGTATAACGTGCTGCCGCGAGGCGCTCCAATGAGGCGATACACACGCCGCGGAGCTTCATTCGCTTCGGGGCGTCGGCCGGTGCGCGTATCGACTGCGCTCGGCCACATGAAATCATCAGGGGCGGCCGTTGCCGATACCACTCGACGCAGATGGCTTTCGATCATTTGCAGGAATCCAGACATCTTGTTCTCCATCGCACGACACCGAGCCGAGGGGCACCCATCGCGTTTCAAAATGGGAGAGACGGCGGCAGGTGCACCACGTTTACGGCGCGGCGGGGACGCCGTCGCCCTGCCAAATCGGATCCAATGCCTGACCGGGCGGTCTCACTTCGTTCCGGTCGCCTCGTCAATCAGCATCACAGGGATGCCGTTGCGGATCGGGTAGCGCAGGCGGCAATCCTTGTTGGTGCACTGAAGAGCGTCGGTTTCCTGACGAACCGGCGCTTTGCACTTCGGGCAGGCCAGGATGTCGAGTAGTTCTTTCTTGAGCGGCTCAGTCA
>CAIZFH010000297.1 GCA_903932155.1 uncultured Granulicella sp.
AACCAGCACTATGGTGATTCTGATGACCACCTACAGCCAGTTCGACGCGGCCAAGACACTGGACGCAGCCGACCGCATTCTCAAGTTAGATCCCAATAATTTGCGAGCACTTTATGGCGAGGCTGCGCTGCGCAAGTCCGCTGCCGACGCTTTGACAGATCCCGCAGCCAAGCAGGCGGCGCTGGACGTCGCCGCCGAATATGCGCAGAAGGCACTTGTGGCCTTCGCCTTGCCCAAGCCGGCAGATATGCCGGACGCAGACTTCCAGTCGCTCAAAGCCTCAGCGACTCCGACGTTCTACAGCATCATCGGATTTGCCGCCTTCAATAAGAACGACAACGCCACCGCGATCTATGCATACAAGAAAGAGCTTGCCGCTGTGCCGCTGGCAGCCACAAAGGTCCCTGGCCAGGTCCTTCAGGACACCTTCTTCCTCGGTTCGGCATACTTCCAGTCCAAACCGCCCGACTATCTGAACTGCTCTTTCTATGCCAGCCGCGCTGTGGCCTATGCGCCAGACAGCTTCAAGACGCAGATGTCTCCGACAGCAAAATATTGCTACAAGAAGTACCATGACGGTGACGACGGCTACGATGCAATGGTTGCCGCCGCCACCAACAACCTGAACCCGCCCGACGGCTTCTTCGCCACCATCAAACCAGGACTAACCCCCGCGGAGAAAATTCACGCCATCATCGTTGGTACATCTGATCTGTCTACGCTGGCCACGGAAGATAAGGAGATGATCTTCCAGTTCGGTTCGCCGGACGACGCTGCTAAGGTATGGGATACCATCAAGGGCAAGTCCGTACAGATTCCCGGCGCACTGGTCATCACATCCTCGCCAACCGTACTGACCGTTGCGGTCACCAGCGATGCTCAACAAGCCAAGACCGCCGACTTCACCTTCAATATGGCGGCTCCCGAGCCTGTTCCCGATCTCAAGTCGACTGCGACTGTTGTGCAGAAGGCCGCGTACAAGAAGGAAGTTGCGGCTGCGCAGGCGAAGGCGGACGCAATTACTGCGGCTACGGCAGTTGGCCAGACCGTCACGCTAACCGGAACTTACGACTCCTTCACCCCCAATCCGGTTCAGATCATCATGAAGGAGGGCGATGTGGTGCTTGCCAAAGCAGCAGCCAAGCCGGGAGCAACCAAGACAGCCACTCCGGCACATCGCACAACGCCAGCTGCCAAAAAGTAAGCTGATACCAAACCCGCGGTAACCAAAGAGGCAGCCTATATGGCTGCCTCTTCTGTGTAATTACTTCAATTATTGGGTGCCCCATTCATCGCAGTCTCATCGCGATGAGTGGGAGCTAATGACGCCGAACTCAGTTCGTCAACCATCCCAGCTCGGGTGCCCCATCCATGCACGCCTTTGTGCATGGGTGGGATCAACATCAGCTCACCATCCACTTCAGAGCATTCGCCAGAAAACGCTGCTGTAGCACCGGCTGCAACTCCGGCACGCGTTGGTAGACGATCTTGCCCGCGCCCAGCCTAGTGGTAAACGTTCCCGCGCCGATCTGCCGAGAGTGGTCGCGCGAGTACGCCGCCACTATCTCCACCTCCGCCCCACCCGGCGCGCGCTCCACCAGAAGTCCGTTCGACTCGTTCCCCCTCGCCTGGTAGTGGATGCCCATCGCCTGGTCCACCGGCATGCCCTCGTACAGCCTGTGTTTGCGTACGAAGTACCAGTTGCCCATCCACGGCGCGCGCAAGTCGCCCACTGCGCCGTTGTAGGTGAAAGCCCCAGCCGCGGCAAGCTGCTTCGCCACACCGTCAGAGAGAGCGTCTGTCTGCGGAATTGCCAGCAGAGGCGTTCCCGCTCTCACCGCTTCGATGATTCCATCCGCCAACGCTCCCGGCTGCTGCGGCCTTCGCGGCGCTCCTCGCACCGGAGGCGCCTCCAGACCAGTTGTCTCGCCCGCGTTTTGCGTAGCGGACGCGCCAGTCACTACGCCGCCTGAAATGATCGCGTCATACTTCACGCTTGGCCTGAAATCAGAAACTGGCCCTCCCAATATCTCCTCAAGGGACTTTCGCAGTGCCGGAGTAACCCCCGAAACAGCGACCGTTGATTCGTTTGGCAGGTAAGGGTGATAAACGAGGTTCGACACCCATATTTCCTTGGTCTGAGTGGCTCCTGGAATCGAACTTATCGCGAACCGAAAACGCCACATGCCTTCCTCATCCAGCCTCGGCGTTATGAACCCTTCCTTCATCAAATAGCTGAATTGATCTCGTTTCCAAGCAGGTGCCGCAAACTCGGCCAGCTTTTGTAGCTTTCCCGTAGGCGAAATTGAAGTAAAGCTCAAAGTTCCCGTAGCCGCCTTGTCCGTATCGTTCAACAGAAACAGATCGAATGTTGCAGTTGATTCCGGCCCACTCATTTGCACACACATACTTCGCTGCTTCGCCACAGGCCGCACGGGCAGCAGCGTATCGCGGATCGGGCCAGGATCGCTCTTGAAGTTGCGCAGGTTGTCCATAATGCCCGAGTGGTTCTCAATCGCCGTGCTCTCCCAGCCCGAGATCGCCGCAAAGTCCAGCTCGTCGCTGATGCGCGCGTTCTCCAGGTAGTTCTGCCATGTATCGTAGCACTTCTTGCCCAGCGAGAGCCACAGCTTCTCCGTCGCCGGAAACGCCCCGCGAAATCCCCACTTGTCCAGAAACTTGTCGTACGCCGCCACAATCTCCTGATGGTCCTTCAAGTCGTAACTGGTGTTCGCCGACTGGTTGCCGATCCCCGTGCCCTTCGGGTTTGCCAGCTCGTGCAGCATCAGCGAGTGGTTATCCGGAGTCGCGCATCCCTCCATCTCGCCAAACTCACTAATCGCCTTGCGCTCCGGCGACTTGTATGTAAACTCGTTGGGCGATTTATAAAATTGGTCGTACCACTCGTCGCCCGCGCCCTGGTGCTGGTTCCACCAGCCGCCCCACTCCTCCACGTCGCTACGGTGCAGTTCGGCGTCATACGGCGCAAACCATGCCTGCGCGGCCTTCGTCGGCGGCGCAACAAAACCGTCATTCAGCACGATGCATCGGCTGGGGTCTTCGGCGCGCATCGCCTCCAGAATCGCGATGGTGTCGGGGTTCGTCAGGTCCGCGCCAATCTCGTTCTGCACGCAGTACTCAATCACCGACGGGTGCGAGCGGAAGGCCTTCACCATCTCCACGCACTTCACAAACATATACCGCTGCGCGAACTTGTCCGCCGCGTCGGTCGGCTTCTCCATCACCACGCTGGCCGTGTTAGCCTGCGTCCCCGCGGGCAGCCTGCCGATGGCCATCTTGCCCGCGCCCGGCTCCATATAGCGCAGCAGTCCCAGCCGGTCGTGCGCGCGCAGCACATCCTCCTTCGCCAGGTTGCGGTGGAAGTTCAGGCACGTCAGGTTCAGCTTCTTTGCCTGCGTCACCTCCTTCACCGCAAGCTCCGGCGTGGGCCACATCCCGTTCAGCCCCCAGTATCCCCACGAGATCGCGGTGTAAATCTTCATCCGCCGCCCATTCAACCGAAACAGCGCATTCGTCCCCAACCCCTCCGGCGCAAACGTCCTGAACCCAAACGCAATCGTGCGTGTGTCGGAAATGCCTGAGTTAGTACGCACGGTGAATCGCAAATGATAAAGGCATGGATCATGGATATCCCATTTCTCCGCTGAGGGACATTCGAGGAATAGGTGATAGAAGAGTGCGTTTCCCTCGAGCTGTACCCCTGTGTGCGATTCAATACTTCTAATGATTTTCCCTGTGCGCGGGTCTATCACTTCAGCCTTAAATTTCTTTAAAAAGTCCTCCATTGTGGAGTTGTTGCACTTTTCTTGGTCAGGGTCCTGAACCCGAGAGCAGACATAGATAGATTGATCTGAATGGTTATCATTTAGAACCCACGCGTCCAGAAGGCGAGGTTCGTCGTGTCGCACAACCGAGATCGTCATCCCCCGATCCAGCCCACCGAATCCATGCGACCGATACAACTTCACCGCTCCCCACTGGGCATTCATTCCATCGATCCAGTCCAGCCGCCCAAATGGATTCGTAATCCGAATCGCAAGCACATTCTTCCCACCTGGCAGCGCCGCCGCCGTCAGGTCGGCCTCAAACGGCAACTCCTCCATAATGGAGTAGCCCACCAGCTTCTCATTCAAATAAACCTCAGCCCGCAGTCTCGCACCCCGTATGTGCAAAAAGATTCTCTTGCCCCGCATCGACGCCGGAATCTCAATCTCCCGCCACCACCACGAAACGCCAAAGTACGCGCCGTTCTGCGGCATGGGATCGTCCGCCGCGTAGCGATACTCATCCGGCGTATACGACCGCGGCTTGCCATCGTCTCCCGCTCCGTACTTCCCCCAGAAGTGCTGCTCCACGGTTGAGGGCAGCGTCACCCCAATCCCCGCCGCATCGCCAAGCACTCTCCACCCGCCCGTTGGAGTGTTCACCGGAAGTGGCTTGCCCTCGCCCAGCACCACGCCATGCGCGTCGCGCGTTACATCCTCCGGCAGAAAGATCGCGTCCTGCTTCCACTCGGCCTTCTCATCCACCCACAACCGCCAGCCCTCATCGGGGATCAGCGTCCCATTCTCCGGCCACGCCTCCGCAGCCGCATGGGGCGCGCCCTGCGCCTCAACAGACAGACCGCGCACGACGCCCGCAGCCACAGCCGTAGCCGCCGTACTCTGCAAAAACTCCCGACGATTCATATCTCTCCCATCACGCCACACCGAACCTTGCACCTGGTACCCGGCGCCTTGCACCTTGCTAATAGGTCATCAACGTCACGCGCAGCACCTGCGGAACAGCCGTAAAGTTCAGCCCATAGTCCGTCTGGTCCCCATTCCAAAGCCTCAGGAACTTCCACTTCCCGTCCACATAGCTCCCTTCCTCCACGCGCACAAACTCGCGACGCTTCCCGCTGGACGAATCTGTCAGACGAAAGTCCACCCGCGCCGACACGCCCGTCAGCAGAAACTCGTCCGGCCCAAGCTGCGCCACCAGTGCGCGTCCTGTTGGGTTCGGGTTGGGAGCCGCTGGTGTAGCACCGGGAAACGCTCCGCCAAACATCCGGAGTCCGTACGACACGGTAGCCGTCCACGGGCCAAAGACCATCGTCTGCGGCGTACGCGTTGCCGGATCTTCGCACACCGCTTGCAGTTTACCCTCAACGTTCAGCCGCGCAATCTCGCGGTCCATCTGCCCAATCAGCTTGTAGTCAAGCGCGAACAGGTCGATCAGCTTTTCGTCCACAACCGGAGCGCCTAGCGGGGCATTCGCATATCCCGTTAAATCCAGACCGAATGGCGACCAGCCAATCGCCCCATGTCCCAGCGCCGCAAAAAAGTACCGCGGATATGCCTCCGCATTTCCCGTCTCAGGCACAAACATCGCGTTGCCGCCTTTGCTTGCGCCTCCAACCCGCTCATACGTACCCAGTACCTTCTCGTACTGCGCATACTGGCTCATATAAATATCCGGTGCTATCAGATCCAGCGACGGGGCCGTCACCTTCCAGATATCCAGCACATGGTCAGTCATCGCGGGCCACGCCAGCCGCCCCGCCGTCGGCGGTTGCAGCGGATTACTCAACGAATGGTTCAGATACAGCGGCAGGCCATACTCCGCTTTGCCCGCCTTCGCAATCTGCTCCACATAGCGTGCGATGGACCAGGCTTGAAAGGTATTTTCCGCCTCCGCCCCAAATGCCTCGGTCCACGTCCCTGGATTCACCTTCATCGCCGCCGCAAACTCCGCAGGCACCTGTCCTTCAAACAGCTTCGTTGCTTCAGGGGAGTAGTCTCGCGCGCTACCGTAGGCGTTGATCTCGTTTTCAACTTGCACCATCAGGACCGTGTGGCGCGGGTCGGCGGTCTTCAAGTGACGCATCAGAGCACTGAATGCAGTCTTGTCCGCCTCCAGCGTTGCCTGGCCAAAGGGCGACATTGTGTCTCGCGGGGCACCGTTCGCACCAACCACTCGCGGGTATTTCACTGGATCGCGCTTGACCCACTCGGGAACATAGTGTGGTGCGCCGTTCTTCCATGTGCCGAACCACAGAAGTACAAGGCGGACCTTGTGCTGTCTCGCGCCTGCGAGTAGCGCATCCACCACGCTAAAGTCGAACTTGCCCTGCACCGGCTCCATCTGCTCCCAGTACACAGGAGCCTCAACGGTATTGGCATGCAGACGTTCAACGGCAGGCCACACCTGCTGCAGCACACCGGGCCACGCGCTTGAGTTATTAATCTGCATGTCGAGCATCAGATAGGGAGCGCCGTCTACCATCAGCGCCCATCGTCCATCTTTCTCGACCACCCGTGGCATCTGCGGTGCCGCAGTCTGTGCGCCCGGCCGCACCGGCCCCTGTGCAGAGCACATGTTCACAAGCAACACAGCGGTCAGAACCGCAACGCCCAACTTCGGATGTCCACAAACTCCCAAAGATTTCATGCACGCATGATACTCGGTCTTATCCGTGTTCATCAGCGCTGTTCTGTAGCGCTTACTCGCCGAGCATAACCCGTCGGATTGCTGTAGCTCGACCTGTAGCTCCGTTGCACTCGATCAGCGTGGCGCACATCTTTGGATTGCCCTTGGCAGGTTCGAACTTACCCGGCATTCCGGTCAGGAAACGATGCAGCACTAACTCCGTCTCAACGCCAATCACCGAGTCGAACGACCCACACATGCCCACGTCGGTCTGGTAGGCCGTTCCATCATGCAGCAGACGTTCGTCGGCGGTTGGGATATGAGTATGTGTCCCTAACACGGCGGTAACGCGGCCATCCAGATACCACCCCAACGCCACCTTCTCCGACGTGGCCTCACCGTGGAAGTCCAGCAGGATCACCTTGGCCGTAATCTTGGCCAGCAGTGCATCGGCCATGCGGAACGGGTCGTCGCAACTGGACATGAAGACGCGTCCTTGCAGATTCATCACCGCATAAGCTTGTCCGGTGGGCAACTCACCCTGGTATACGCCGAAGCCTGGCGTGCCGACGGCGTAGTTGGCTGGGCGAAGTACGCGGCGTCCCCGTACATGAGCCCCCGCGGGCACGGCCATGTACTCGAAGATCTCTTTCTTGTCCCAAACATGGTTGCCGGTGGTGATGACGTGCGCACCCATGTCGAAAAACTCTTCGGCGATGGAGGGTGTCAGGCCGAAGCCTCCCGCGGCGTTCTCCCCGTTGATCACCAGCAGATCGACCTCGTTGGTCTCCACCACATGCGCCAGATGTTCTTGGACAATGCGGCGTCCGGCCGGGCCTACAACATCTCCAACAAAAAGAATATTCACTGAAAAAGGCTAGCACGTTAGCTGGCGCTGCGCAGCCGGTTCGTTACGCATGGCCAATTCATGTGCTCGGTTTAATAGTGTGGAAATATTCGCATCCCATTTTCTTGATTTCACTGCTAGTCGGGCCAACCCTCGGTGTGATACTTTGCTCTGCATGGCTAAAAGCGGTCGCTTTGGACTAAGTCTACGAATTATGACGGTATTGGCTGCGGAACCAGACAACATGCAGACCTCGGCAGTCATTGCGGATAAGCTGGCAGAGAGCGCGGTAATGGTCCGCCGATGCTTTCTTCTATTGCACAAGAAGGGCCTGATTGACCAGCGCAAGGGGCCGAACGGCGGAGCAATATTGAAACTGCCTGCCAAGCAGATCGGACTTGGCGACATCTATGCCGCCAGCGAAGACGGCTGGTTGACGATGAACGAGCCGGCGATTACGGGACTTTTGAAACGGGCCACTGCCGACGGTGTGCAGGCGATGAACGACACCACGTTGGCCCAGGTGCTCAAGCGCATCCGGAAGAATTCTCCTGGAGCGAATGGCAAGAATGGTGCAGCCCACAAGCGCAAGGCAACCTCTTAGATCATTCGAACATCTAACATCAGAAATTGGAAAGCAACAGGCACAGGTTTGTCTGTCGTCATACGCTGTGTGTAATTTAACAGTAGGGCCTCCGGATTTCAGCAGGAGGATATTCTGCGAATGACGTGGAGGCAGGCGTGAAGATTGACATAGGGATTTCGGCTGGCAGGACTAGAGTTCTGATCGGTGGATTGTGCCTGGCAGTTCTTTATGGCGCATCAGCTAGCCTTGCAGCGCAGACGGATGGAAACCTGGCCCCCGCGCAGCATGAAATCGAGCTCGCATCCGCGAAGGCCGAAGCGTCGACTCTTCCCAATGCTCCGCTGCCAGCAGCTACTCCCGAACCGGCATTCGATAGCAGTTTAGCCTTATCCAGCGGCAGTTCGTTGCTTTTCGTGCAGAATCAACCGCCCTCCAGTGGCCCATCGCTCAGCGATCTAGGGCTGTCCCCGGCAGATACCGAGGGCAACGCAGCTCGGCAGTCCGTGTTGGACCGGCGAACGCACATGCTCAAAATCCATCAGCGGCTGGGGCTCATCACAGTGATTCCGGTTGCCGCTGCATGTATCAGCGCGGCTGGCGCGACGCCAGATAGAGGGAATTACAGCGATAGCACGTCGCGCGATATCCACGTTGCTCTGGGTGCCACTGCGGTGGCAATGTACGCTTGGACGGCCTCGTACGCCATTCGCGCCCCCAAAGTCTCCAACGAACCGGCGCGCGGCGGAGTGAAGTGGCACAAGTACCTGATCTATATCCATGCGCCGGGTATGGTACTGACGCCGATCCTGGGCGCGATAGCCTACAACCAGATCGTTAGCGGGCAAAAGGTGCACGGCATCGCCTCGGCCCACGGCGCAGTCGCTGCGGCTACAGCGGCGAGCTATGGCGCGGCAATTCTCGCGGTCTCCTGGCCAATCCATCTCAAGTTCTGATTCTGAGGTTCCATGAAAAATCTTCCTTCAATCGCACTTATGCTGCTCATGCTGCCTGCGTTCACACTGCTCCATGCTCAGGCCCCAGCACCGGACCAGAAGTGGAAGCTCGATCAATCCACGCTGACGTACCACATGTCGCATCCCATGCACGAGATGGACGGAACCACCCACGCAGCGCTCGGCCAGGGTGTATGTCACGCCGGGCAGTGTGACTTTCTGGTTGCCGTGGCCGTCAAGTCCTTTGACTCCGGCGACAGCAACCGCGATCTGCACATGATCCAGACCACACGCGGCGCGCAATTTCCAATTGTCCAGGTTCGCTTTCGCCTCGCACAGTCCAGCCTCGATTCGTCCACCCTGGACTGCGACCTTGAGGTGCAGTTTGCAGGCAACACAATGCACTATGCGCATGTGCCGTTCCAGCAGACCATCCAGGGCACGTCGCATCACATTACAGGAGTTGTGCCCTCGACGGTGAAAGACTTCAAGATC
>CAIZFH010000298.1 GCA_903932155.1 uncultured Granulicella sp.
GGCTGAAATACAAGGACTGCTTGCCGGGGCGGGTCAGTGTCGCTAGACTCGCAGAGATGCAAATCATGCCAAGAGAGTGTTCTGTAACAATGCGACACAAGCAGAAGTTGGCCGAGGGACTTGCATCCTGCGGCAGGAACCGACTCGTCCACGCGATGGCGCTCGGGTTATTGCTGCTTCCGATTGGATGCCGCAGCCACTTCCCCGACGTGCCCGCGGGCTATCGCGAATTTGCCTATGTGTCGAATGGCGCGTCCAACACCGTTTCCGTGCTGGACCTGGTTTATTTACGGCCAGACCGTACGTTGCTGGTGGGCAGTCAACCCACGGGCATGGCGGTGAACCCAAAGCGCAATGAAGTGTATGTGGTTAACACGGCAACAGCAGCGGGTTCGGGCTCTGTGTCCGTGATCGACACGGATGCGAACCGGGTGGTGGCGACTATTCCGGTGCATAAGCTTCCTTACTTTATCGACGTGGATGCGAATGGGGAGCGCGCATATGTTGCCAACAGCGGATCGAACACGGTGAGCGTGATCGACCTGGACCAGAGGCGCGAGATTGGCGTGGTGGGTACCGGCGAGCAGCCTGGTCTGGCTCGTATATCGAACGACATGCGCTCGCTAGTGGTGACCAACCGCGCAGGAGGCAGCGTTTCCATCTTCGCGGTAGAAACGTACGCGATGCCGCCGGAAGGACAGAGTGTATTGGTCAATCCAGGAGCGTCAAGACCGGAAGCGAAGGAGACGCTGCCGCATCTGCGCGCAGTGTTTACCGGTTGTCCGGGCGCGACCGACGCGGTGATACTGAAGGACTCTTCCAAGGCGTTTATCGCATGCTCGGGAGGACACCAGGTGATGGCGGTGTCGCTGGCCGCCGCGCCGGAGTCGTTTGCTGCGAAGCAGAACTCCACCCTACTGACTGACCACATGCTGGCGTTGCTGGATGTGGGCCAGACGCCGACGCAACTCGCGCTGAAACCGGACCAGGGCGAGATCTTCTGCGCGAACTTTGGCTCCGACTCCTTCAGCGAGATTGAGGTCGGGACCAACGAAATCGGTGGAACGTACACCATCGGCAGCAAGCCGGTGTTCGGCCTTGTGAGCGGAGACAGCAGCACGCTGTGGGTGGCGAACTTCGGGGCCGACTCGATCAACCTGTGGAACATCGACGATGGCAAGGTGGCGGACAGTGTGCGTACTGGCCACGCGCCCGACACGCTGGCTTTCTCCGACGACGAGCATCTGCTGCTATCCGCCGATGCGCACTCCAGCGAGGTGTCGGTGATGCGCACCGCACCCACTCCGGGGCTGTTTACGATCCTGCCAGTGGGCAGTTCGCCCAACGACATTGTGGTGAAGGCGATGCAAGCCAAGATGTGACCACACATGAGCGGACAGGCGGTAGTAGCTATGTTTATAGCTGCCTTGCCAGGACGAGTGTGATGTCGTCGGGCTGTTCGGCGGCGCCGATCCAGGCCTCGAGTGCGAGCAGGACCTGATTGGAGATGACCGTGAGCGGTTGGTCCCGGTATCGTGCGACGATCTCCAGAAGACGCTCTTCTCCGAACTCGCCAAAGTCGTTCTCCGGTTCGGTGATGCCGTCGGAGTACGCGACCAGAATATCGCCGGGATTCATGCGGAACCGGTCTTCCTCGTAACGCATACCATCCATGAGACCGACGACCGTACCTCCGCGATCCAGGCGGCGAACCACCTTGCCCTCGCGATTTATGATAAACGGCGGCAGGTGGCCTGCGTTGGAGTAGGTAAGCTGCGCATTGTCTGCGTCGTAGTGGGCCAGGAAGAGAGTGGCATACTTCTCCGGTTGCGTGCTGCGGTAGACATGGCGGTTGAGCAGGGAGAGGATGCGACCGGGCGATGCGAAGAGTTTACCGCTGTCTCCGGGCAGGTCTTCGCGGCTGGCGCTGAGGGCCGCGATGGCGCTCTCACTGTAGACCAGGTCCTCGCTGGCCAGGCGATAGGCGCGCACGGCGGAGTGCATAGTAGCCATAAGCAGGGCGGCGGAGATACCTTTGCCGCTGATGTCACCGAGAGCGATGCCGACGCCCGACTCCGCGCCGCGCGAGCCGTCGGGATTGTCGGGGTGTCGGAAGATGAGGAAGTCGTAGTAGTCGCCGGAGACGGAACGTGCCGGGCGGCAGATGCCATGCAACTGGAGTTTAGGCAGGTCGTGTACCTGCTGTGGGAAGAGATTGGCCTGTACCTCCTGAGCGATGGTGAGCTCATTCTGCATGCGTTCTTTTTCCTGCTGTTCGATGAGCAGGCGTTCCAGGGAACCGGTCATGCGGTTGAAGGAGCGAGCGAGCTCGCCGAGCTGATCTCGCTTGCCGGCCGGAGCTGCGGTGATGCGATGCACAAAGTCTCCACGATCGACGCGCTGGGTGGCGGCGTAGAGTTCCTCGACCGAGGCGGTGATGTTGCCGCTGAAGCGCCGCGCCATCCACAGGGCGAGTGCCTCGATCAAAGCGAAGAGGATACATAGGCCCACCAGGCCGAAGCGGATGTAGCTGGTGACGATGCCACCGAGCGAACTGCCGAAGAGCTGGCTGTAGAGCACCGACGGACGGGAGTGGACCACGATAGGAACATTGTCTGGATCGCCCGTCTCCCAGTTACGGATGTCCATAGTGGAGATAAAGGGGACGCTAAAGTCGCAGAAGTTGACGGGTTGAGGTTCAGCGCCACCATAGACAGAAGTACGCTCGATGTCGCTATCCAGCGTGCGGCTACCGCCGACGTTGGTTGCGGAAGTGGGAGCTGCTGGAGTTGCCTGCGGACCTCCGGTCATGAGGCCGGAGACTCGTACGCGGCCGAGCCCCTCCGCCACCACGTCCATCAGTGCGCTATCGGCCGGCAGACTGGTGACCACACTGAGCAGACCGATGCCTTCGATGTGGCGTTGATCGATGGCGACGAGGTATAGGTCATGACCGTCAAGAACGAGTCTGCGGAACTGATTGCCTTGCAAATCCGCGGCCCAGGGTGGCAGACCGAGCGGGAGGCCTGTTGTGCTTTCCGGCATGGTTGCGGACTGCAGCCCGGAAGTATTGGATTGCGGCGCGCCGGGGGGCCGTGCGCCGGTTGCGACAGGGGGCGCAAAAAATTGCGGCACCGTGTAGGGTGCTCCGTTGAGATATATCGCACTGTGCCGGTGCAGGCGCGCAAGCAAAGGGTCAGGCGCAGATTCGCCCAATGCGGTTGGCTGGCTGGCTGACTGGGTAGCCAACTGGGCTGCGGTTTCGGGAGCGGCTGCCGAAGCAGGGGCTGCGTTAGACTGCGCCTGGCGCGCCGACGATGCTCTCGCAGCAACTTGGGCAGCACTGCCGGCAGCTCCATTCGCCGTGGGACGTGGTCTTCGCTGAAAGCCAGGGGGTCCAAACGGGCGTGGGCCGATTGGCTGCTCGGCGCGTAGTCGCATCATGCGCGCCAGTTGCGTTGCGCGTGAGGAGTTCTCCACGCCAAGTTCTTCCAACTGCTGATGCATGCGAGAGTCCGCCAAATGGATGGAGAACTGTCCGGCCGCGATGTACGCAGAGATCGTCGCTAACGTCACAAACAGCACGACCGGAGCCAGTCCGATCAGTAGGTAAGTAAGGATAAGTTTGTTGCGCAGGCTCCATAGCAGATGCTGGTGAATCAGTCTCCAGGCCAGTGGGATAGCCAAACAGATAAAGGCGAGCCCAACCAGAAGCTGCATCCAGCCAAGCAGCGTTCCCCCGCCACTGGGCTCAAGGCGCAGCAACCAGATCAGTCCAAAGCCGAGAGCCAGCCAGAATACCGCTCCAGCCACACCAGTGGGAGGGCGACGGCGCCAGCGAGAGGGAGGTTTCATGGAAGCTGGAGGTTCCTGCCGAACACCGGATGGATGCGTCTTCTGCATGGGCATCATTCTAGAGTATTTTTACAGTACAAGTGGTTTCGGAGAACTCGTGGGATGTGGTTTTCGTTCCACCCCAGCGACGTGGACCTGTCGCTGGGGACCCCGGTTGAGAGAAAACCACCCAGGCTTTTTCATCCTGCTCTACCCCTACTGTAAAAATACTCACTGCGAGGAAGGAAGGTCTTGTTGGCTGCGCTGATTGCGTTCTTCCTGCCGGGCTACGGAGAGAGCAAAGTGCGTGGCCGAGAAGTGTGCTCCGGCGAGCAGCAACAGGCCGGAGAGGAACGCCCACATCATTAGAGTGACCGAGACGAAGAAGGGGCCGTAGACCGATTGAAAGTCGAGATGCGGCAGGGCGAGGACGTAGAGGAACTTTGCCCCCTGCCACAGTACGCCGATGACGATGGCCGTGGGCAGAACGGCGCGAGGGGGGATCTTGCGGTTTGGGAGTATCCAATAAATGAGGAAGAAGATCAGAATGCTGACGGCCACCGCGAGAATTTGCAGCATCGCATTCGTGAGGAAGTGGAAGACGATGTTGTCCGTATGGGCTAAGAAGACCAATGTGAGTATTGATTGCTGCGCAGCCGATAGCGCGACCGAGGTCACTGCCAGTACCCCGACAGCAAAGACAAGGCCCAGTGATACCGCCTGATTGAGCAGATACGAGCGATTCTTCGTCACACCCCAGACCTGATTTAGCGCCACCTCCAGCGGAAGAAAGACGCCTGTAGAGCTGACCAGCAGCATGATGACTGAATAGAGTTGGGTGCTCTTGTGCGGATGCACCAGAAACTGCATATTGTGCATGATGAAGTACTGGTTTGAAGGCAGAAAGTTGTACATCATCTGCCAAACGACCGATTCCAGTGAGTGTTCGGGAATCAGCAGGCGGGAGATCGTTAGCAACATGACGATGAAGGGGAAGAGCGAGAGGATGATGTTGGCCGCGACCGAGAAGGCGTAGGTATGCACCTCGGTCTGCGTCATGTATTTAGCAAGCGCGACGATTTGCGGCCAGAGACCGTAGCGGCGGACGACCGGGTGCACCTGTTCGATAGGAACCGAGGAGGTAGCTTCTTGAAGAGCTTGCGTGGAATCGCTTGGAACCATACCTACAAGGCTAGCAGACGCGCGCGAGCCCACAGTGCCGCATCGGCCAGCACAGGGTCGTCGCTCGCGGACCAGGCCTCAAGTTGGGGCAGAAAGCGCGCCTCCCCACTGTTGCCCATGGCGATGGCGACATTACGTAATAAGCGCTTGCGACCGGTGCGCTCCAGAGGCGAGCCTTTGAAGAGGCGTTTGAACTGGCTAGCATCCATTCCGGCTAGCCAGTCGAGCGTGGGATTGATCAGCTCAGTACGGGGTTGCATCGAGTCCCATTTCACCTGCGCTGGGCGAGTCGAGGGTGAAACGGCGGGGAGTTCAATGTTTGTGATGGAAGCCTTATGGTTCCATGGGCAGACGTCCTGGCAGATGTCGCAACCGAAGACGTGGCGGCCCATGGGAACTCGCAAACTGGGGTCGATTGCGCCTTTCTTCTCAATGGTGAGGTAAGCGATGCAGCGTGAGGCGTCCATCGTGCGAGATGCATCAGGCGACTTAGAGCCGAGCAATGCGTTGGTTGGGCACGCATCAATGCAACGAGTGCAGGAACCGCATCGATCCTGGGTCTGAATTAGTGTAGACTGTGCAGGATTATCTTCTTTATAATGTATAGTTACATTATTATTATCATGTGATAGATTATGTTTATCAGGTATCGATGTGGTGTGCACGTCCGCTAGCTCATGCGTTGCATGCTCCAGGGTCAGCGAGGTCACAATTACGCCCAACAGCAGCCAGGAACCGAGTTGCTGGTTAATAAGGCATGTATTTTTGCCGATCCAGCCGATTCCGGCTTCGGTGGCCATAGTGCGTTCCACCAGCGGGCCTGTGTCTACATAACAGCGAGTGATGCAGTCGACGCGCTCAAGGAGTCCTTCCTCTATGTTACGCAGGCGGGCTAACAGCACGTCGTGGTAGTCGGTTGGCACGGTGCTTCCGGCAACTCGAGTGCGACCGGTCAAGGCATAGCGGGCGATCCAGGCTGATCCCAGTGGAGCGGGATCGATGGAGCGTGGAGTCTCGGCGGATGTGTAATTCAGCGC
This sequence comes from uncultured Granulicella sp., assembly GCA_903932155.1. Taxonomy (GTDB): domain Bacteria; phylum Acidobacteriota; class Terriglobia; order Terriglobales; family Acidobacteriaceae; genus Edaphobacter. Next base: position 6,054 of record CAIZFH010000298.1, read on the forward strand.
GCAGACGATGGCCGAACGCGCCCACGGCATAGCGATGCGCAGGTTACTGCGCAGGAGAGTTCCCTGCTGGTTGCGGCGCTTGAGATACTCCATTTCGCCGGCGTAGCCTGCGTCGATCCATGCAGAGAAACGTGTCGAATCAACTGCGGCGACGGGGTCATCCGGCGGGCGAACCTCTGCGACGCCGACTATATGGAAGCCAGCCGTACGCGAGGCCTGGCCGAGCCAGTGACGCAACCCCGGATTCCATCGGCACTCTTCCATCGTTTGGCTCACCATTGCGAAGTGAACCTCCGCTACTTCAAAGGTAAATCGCCTACAATCGAAGAAGATGCCTAATTCCTCTTTTTCATGCCCAAAAGACTTGTGCGATGCGCCGGTAGACGCCACGATGCGCATAGACGCAGTGCTCTTCGACTATGGCCAGGTGCTCTCCGGGCCTCCCAATCCGGCGGCGTGGGCTGTGCTGCGTTCCGTCAGCGGGCTGGACGAGGAGCGCTTGCACTCAGCCTACTGGAAGTATCGCCACGACTACGATCGCGGTTCTCTGACGGGAAAGACTTACTGGGAGGCAGTTGCCGCGCATGCGGGAGTTGGCTTCGACGGCGCGCAAGCAACAGCATTAAGGGCGGCGGACATTGACCTATGGACGCAGCTCAACCAACCCATGGTGGAGTGGGCCGGGCGATTGCAATTTGCGGGCATCCGCACCGGTATCCTGTCGAACATAGGCGACGCAATTGGCGAGGGCGTTGTGGAACGCCTGCCGTGGCTGGCTGGATTTGATATTTGCGTGTGGTCTCATGCTATGAGAACGGCGAAGCCCGATCCGGCGATTTACTTAAAGACTGCCGAAGCGTTAAAGACAGCACCGGGCAATATTCTGTTTATCGACGACCGTGCAGAGAACATTGCTGCCGCAGCCGAACTCGGAATGCAGACACTGCATTACACCACGCACACTGCCTTCGAGCGCGAGATGCGCGAACGTAGATTAACCTGTCTGCTGGACGCAGGAATGGCACGAAGTAACAGTACCCATTCCCGAATAGACACGGTATAGTTGCGTCGCAAGAGATTTTCTCAGATTCGGACAACATTACTTGTACAGTTCCATGGATATTAGGGGCAGGCTGCACTCAGCATAACGCCGCAGCCAGTGACCATGTTGAACTTCGGCCAGATCGTAAATTCAGCGGATGGGACCTCAGGCGGCGAGGCGATCCGCGATAGAGTGCGCAAGCTGCCGACGGCGGGCGTTGCGTTGTTATGCGGGCTGGCGTGGTGGGCGGCCTGCGGCTTGCTCCTAGCGCAAGGACAGCAGCCGACTGGCCCGCAACAACTTGCCTTCGCGGGACTTCGCGCGGTGCTCAACCAGGGGCAGCCCGCAGGGCAGATCAATGCGATCCAGAGCAACGCAGCAGACGATTTATATTTGCTGATCAATCAGGGCGATGGCGTGCGCGTGATCGAGACCAATTCGACCGCGAGCACTGTACTCAATACGGCATACCTCGGCTCGAAGTTCGACATTGGCCTGGCGATGGCGCTGGATCCGGCGGGCAATGTCTATGTCACCGGCACCACAGGTTCCGGCGTACTGACAGCGACCAGTGGCGCGGCCTTCACAAACGCCAGCGGCAGCGCAACCAATTCATTTGTGGCCAAGTTCGGAGCCAACCTCGGCAGCCCACTCTTTGTGACATTCTGCGGTGGTGGGTTTATGGACGCGAGTTCCATTGCGGCGACCGGCGATGCGGTATTTATCACAGGCAGCATCTTCAGTTCGACACTGCCTGTGACGCCCGCCGGAATTATTCAGGCGCCGGCATTCGGCACTTCGTGGAATGGATTTGTGGAGAAGTTTTCCTCGTCTGGCAGTTCCCTGCTCTATGCGACCTATCTCAGCGGAGCAAGCGGCAACACGTCGCCTGCAACCATCGTGGCGGACTCCTCAGACAATGCATATATCGCAGGAATGACAACCTCTCCTGGATATCCGACTGTGGCGGCACTGGTGCCGAATGTACTGGCTACCCAGTCGCTGGGCACGACCACGGGATTTCTGACTAAGCTGACTCCGCTGGGTAACGGGATTACATTTTCCACCTTTATTCCCGGCGCAGGGATCAGCTCCCTGGCTATCGATGCGGTTGCTGGAAACCTGCTGCTGTCTGGCTCTGTATCACTAGGCCAGTTCCCAGTTGCTAACGTCTCCGCACCGCTGACCGCAATGGCGTACCAGGTGCTTCTGCGGATAACACTGGACGGCAGCTCGGTGTTGGGATCGACTGTGCTGGCACCAGGCACTCAATCCTATGTGTCAGTTGGTTCGGCGGGTACGGCATGGGTCGATGGCAGCCTAAGCCTGCCGCTGCTGCCGTTGGCCCCGCTATCGACGATTGGCAATAGCTTTGCGGTGCGAGTAAATGCGGCCAACCTGGTGGACCAGACAGCACGCTTTGGTGGAATTGCATCGTCGAATCCGGGCAACGCAAGCGCGCCAGTCACGCTTACCAGTGTAGCGATCGACGCAAGCGGCAACGCCCTGGCGGCCGGCAACTTTGCACCGTCAGCCAGCCAGTCGCTGCTGGCGACCGAGACGTACGATCTGCCTTTAAATGGTGCGCCGACCACGGCGTTTCCGTCGACGGTGCGCGGCGCGGTTCTTCCTGTGTCGGCCTGCAGCGGAAGCCTGTGCTCGGGTTCGGCAGCATATCTTGCAAAACTGGCGATTCCAGCCAGCGTAGCTGCGGCAACGGCGGCACTAGCGCTCTCCGTGGATGATTCGCCCAACCTTACGCTGCGCAATCTCGGCTCTGCGATGGCATCCGGGATGCAGATCACGATGAGTGGAGCATTCACCCATGTCAACAACTGCGGCACGACGCTGCCCGCGGGTGGCGAGTGCAGCATCGCGTTGACGGGCAATGGGCCCGGCAGTATCACGGTTTCGGCGACGAACTCCGGCACGCAAACACAGGCTTTGTCCGCGCTGGCCACGGGTGTAGTACAACTTCCGGTTGTCTTCACGCCCAAGGAACTGGACTTTGGCGTGGTCAGCTCGTCCAGCGGCGCGGTGACGCGAACTATTACGGTTACAAACCTGACGCAGCAGAGCCAGATATTTGCCTCCGCACTGGACATCGGCATCAAGACCACGCTGCCCTACTCGTTCGCAGAGACAACCAGTGATTGCACGCTGGCCGGAAGCAACTTTCTGATTGCACCGGGTGGAGTATGCCACATCACGATTGGGCTTACCGCGTCGAACAATAAGAGTAATGACGGCGCGATTCAGCAGAACTGGCTGATCGGAACACGCGACGTTCAGATGACGGCTTATGGACAAGCTGCCGCACTCACTCTCTCGGCCGCGGAGGTCGATTTTGGAACGCAGTATACAGGGGGCCTGCGATCTGCTCGCTATCTTTATCTCTCCAACAACTCAACTATCACTTACACGCATACCAACATTACACTGCCCGCGGCATCGCCCTTCACGGTGACAGACCGCTGTCCCTCAACGTTGGAGCCGCAAACTGTGTGCCAGATCCAACTTGCCTACCAGAACGCACATACTCCGGCGGCAGACACGGAGACGCTCTCGCTGGACCAGGGATTGACTGCATTAGTCACAGGCCGTTCTCTACCGCAACCGGCGGCTAACGGAGCAAGCGTCAACCCCAACCTCAGCGTCTCTGCAACGTCGCTCAATTTCTCTAATGCGGTGGTAGTGACCGGCGTTTCTGGTACTACACAGACGCTGACCATTCAAAACATTGGCACAACAGCCTTCGCGCTGTCGCTGGTGCTCTCGGGCGACTTCACCGAGAGCACCAACTGCGGTGTAACGCTCGGAGGGGGTGCCTCATGTAACGTTGTCTTCAGCTTTGCGCCATCGCAGCCGGGAACGCGTCAGGGCGTGTTGGCCTTAACTGCAGGGGCTGGGACAACACCGGCCTATGTTGCGCTCTCCGGGGTGGGCACAGGAATTCTGTCGCCCGCCAACAACGATACACTGAGTTTCAGCGGAGTCATTGCAGGGCAGCCGTCTGTGCAGTGGTACAAAATCACTCAACCCTTTACGAGTTTCAGCGTTGCGACCGCGTCGAGTACACTTGGCTCGCCCTATACTGCTGTGATTGTCGAGGACATCGGCTACGGACACGGCCAGCCGCCCAGTACGGCGTTTAGTAGCAGCGCCACCGGCACATGCCTCAACTGCTGGGTGGGAGTACAGTTCTCGCCGCCCACGACCGGTCTGGAGACGGGTACGTTGTCGATCACATCCTCCTCCTCCGGAAGTCCGTATGTTCTTTCACTTATAGGCAACGGACTACCGCTTACCGGCCTACTGCTGACTCCAGTGGTACAGGACTTCGGTCCCGTGCCGATCAACAGCACCAGCACGACTGGGCTGTTCGCACTAACCAACCTTGTCGCGGGCGGAAATACGGTGACAGTAGCGACACCCGCTGTCACCGGAGACTTCAGTGTCTCGAACGCAGTCAGTGGAGGTTCGTCGTGCGGAGGCGTGCTAGCCTACACAGCGTCCTGCTTCGTCCAGATCGTCTTTGCACCCACGACCGCTGGTCCGCGCAACGGTACACTCACCTTACTGGCGGGCAGCTCGACAGCGACAGCAGCGCTGACAGGGTATGGTTCAGCTGATCCTGGGCTTTCGCTCACACCCAATGCTCTGGTCTTCAACAACGTTCCAGGCAGTGCGGCTATGCAGCAGACCGTCCTGCTGCTCAACACCAGCGCAACACCGGAACAGATTGGCGTGGTTGCGGCGACGAATACTGGTTCCTCCGCGACCAGCTTCAACGTCGGCAGCAACTGCGGCACACTCAACCCAGGAGCAACCTGCACGGTTACGGTCACATTTATTCCGTCAACTGCACCCGTTACCGGAACGCTCACCGTACCTGTTACCAGCATGGTGGGCGGCGCGCCCCTACTCACCCTCTACTCGGTACCATTGACGGGCGCGTATACCACGGAAGACGAAGGACTGGAGATTGTTGCCAACGACGCTGAATTCGGGCCGCAAGCCACAGGCTCGATTGGAGTAACTCGTCAGTTCATGATCGATAATCTGACGGCGAAGTCGCTAACGCTGACGATTGCGGTGCCACGCCAGTTTGTACTCAGCGGCGCGCCCTGCGCAGGTCTGGCGCCGAATGCAAGCTGCAATTTTTCGGTAGCGTTTCTGCCTCTGGACAACGGAGACCTGACGGGCACGATCTTCGCAGTAGCGACGCCAACTGACGGTTCAGCCACACTGGACGGCCTTGGTTACGTCGAGGGTTATGGTGTTGGTGGTGGAAAGCTACTTGTGTCGGGGGGACTACAGCCGGGCGAGATCCTGAACTTCGGCCAGGTGCCGTCGGGCCAGTCGATTCAGAGAATCCTTACACTGAGTAACGCATCGACGACAGCGTCGCTGACCATCCGCCGCATCACCAGTGAGTGGCCATTCCTGTCGACCACCACCTGCGGCGCGACACTTGCACCGGCCGGGTACTGCACCGTCACGCTCACCTACACGCCAATCAATCAGGTTGCCACGGGAACTATCTCACCGCCGACGCTCAATGATACGGGGTCTCTTGTGATCGAGAGCGATGCCGGTTCCAGCCCTGACCTGATCGACCTGACAGGCAGCTCCTCCGCGGTGACTGTCTCCACTCCTTCCAATGCCGCGCCGTTGGCCACTCTGACACCATCACAGAGTTCGCTTACATTTGCCAACACTATGGCAGGTAACGTCAGTGCTCCGCAGACGGTTACGCTGGACAACACCGGGACAGCGACGCTCAACATTCTGGGCATCCAGACGACATCCGACTACACGGTGTCGAGCAACTGCGCCAGCATTCTTCCTGGCGCAAGCTGTACGTTGACCGTCACCTTCACTCCGCAGAGCACGACCCAGCAGGGATCGGGCAGCGGAACGCGGCCCAGTGCCATCGAAATCTCATCCAACGCCACAACATCGCTGGAGTTCATCTCGCTGATAGGAGTATCCAGCCCGTCCTCGTTGTCGATCACGCCGGGCTCGCTCAACTTCGGCACTGTGCTGGTGGGCTTGAACTCGACGCTCAACCTACAGCTAAACAACACAGGGGCAAGTGCTATCAGCTTTGGCATACTCTCTGCAACGACCACGCTCAGCGCTGCCGCCGGAGACTACAGCGTCGCTCTGGGTAACTGTCCGCAGCCAGGCCTGGCGCTCGACGCCGGTACAAGCTGTCTGGCACAGATTGGCTTCGCGCCTACACAGACAGGAAGCATAGCGGGGAGTTTATCGATAGCGAGCTCCGCCTCGACACTGCCATTGGTGGTGGCGCTGACCGGCGTGGGCCAGCAGTCGCATATGCAGATACTGCCCACCAGCCTGAGCTTCGGGTCGATTGCGGTCAATGCGCCGGCCAGTCTTTCTTTGACACTCTCCAACAATGGTACGGCACCTATCACAGGCGTCGCGCTGGCCGTCACGGGCGACTACGCCGTCACTGTGCCTTGCGCGTTGACTACACTGGCCGTGGGTGGAAGCTGCGTGGTCACTGTAACATTTACACCCTCGACGACCGGCGCGCGTAACGGAACACTGACTGTTACCAGTTCGGATGCTACCTCACCCTACACCGTGCCGCTGACCGGCAGTGGCTTCGTCAGCGGAACGTTCACTCTCACCGTTGGCGGCGGCGCGAGTGCGTCGGCCACGGTTGCCAGCGGTACGCCCGCAAGCTACAACCTGACCGTAACACCGGGCAACAACTTCAGCGGAACGGTAGTGCTGAACTGCACGGCAGTGTCGGCTGCGCAGTACGCCACCTGCTCGCTTCTGCCGTCCAGCGTGACGCTGAGCGGAGCCGCGCAGAACGCCGTCGCCACGCTCAACACGGTCACGGAGATTGGCTCCAACTCACGTCCAGCGATGCCCGGAAGCCGCAGCTTTGGCAGCACCGCACTGTGCCTGCTCTTCCCTGCGCTGATCTTTACCTGGAAGGCGCGCACCTCACGGCACAAGGCATGGCGACGGGATGGGCCCGTTGTGTGGGCCATCTTTGCTGCCATTGCACTGCTATCGTCTGCCGGATGCGGTGGGGGCGTCAGCGTCAATTCCAAGCTGCGCTTCTCACCGGCGGGGGCCTACCAGTACCAGGTGACGGCAAGCTCGGTGAGCGGAGGCGTGCAGATCACGCAGACGGTGACGTTGAACTTTACTGTGCAGTAGGAACTGCTGCGGAAAGCGGAATCCTTACCTGCTCGACGATCTCGATGCCGAAGCCCTGCAGGGCGGGGATGTGGGTGGGAGTGTTGGTAAGCAGGCGGATGCGCTGGATGCCGAGGTCGGAGAGGATCTGGCTGCCCAGACCGATCTGGCGCAGGGTGCGGCGGGCACGCTGCATGCGCTCCTGGCTGAGTTCGTCGGTGCGCGGGACGCGTTGCGTGTCGCGATGCAGTACAAGACGGCTGGAGGCCATCTCGCCGGACGTGGAACTACAGCTGCGATCGATACTGAAGCCGCGCGCTCCATTGTGCAGATAGATGAGCGCGCCCTGGCCTGCCTCGGCGATCATGCGCAGCGAGTTGTCCACCAGCTCGTGACAGTCGCAGAGGGTTGCTCCGAAGACGTCGCCCGCAAGGCAATGAGTATGTACGCGTACCAGCACCGGTTGGCTGGCGGACTGACGGCTGCTCTCGATGCCAATTTGGTCACCGTATACCAGCGCAACATGCGATTCCATGCCGTCCATCTCGCTCTCGTAGGCGATCATGCGGAACTCGCCGTAGCGGGTGGGCAGCATGGCCTCGGCCACCCGTTGAATATAACGCTCGTGCTGCAGGCGGTAGCGGATGAGCGAGGCGACAGTGAGCATCTTGAGGCCGTGCTCGGAGCAGAAGGAGATGAGGTCGGGAACGCGGGCCATGGTGCCGTCCTCGTTCATAATCTCGCAGATGACACCGGCGGAGACCAGCCCCGCCATGCGCGCCAGATCGACCGAGGCCTCGGTTTGCCCGGCGCGCACCAGCACGCCTCCCTTGCGCGCGCGCAGGGGAAAGACGTGGCCCGGACGCGCCAGGTCGTTGGCGGTGGAGCGGGGGTCGATGACCACGCGAATGGTGTGCGCCCGGTCGGCGGCGGAGATGCCGGTGGTGACGCCCTCGCGCGCCTCGATGGACTCGGTGAAGGCGGTGCCAAAGCGTGATGTGTTCTCACTGGTCATGGGGGAGAGGCGCAAGTAGTCGGCGCGCTCCTCGGTGAGCGTGAGGCAGATGAGCCCACGCCCGAAGCGCGCCATAAAGTTGATGGCCTCAGGGGTGACGAACTCGGCGGCGAGGGTGAGGTCGCCCTCGTTCTCGCGGTCCTCGTCGTCGACTACGACCACCATTCGTCCGGCGCGGATCTCCGCGAGGGCGTCTTCCACGCTGGCGAAGGGGGACTTGTTTAATGGGTCCGTCATACTCCCTCTCTGGGCATTGTCGCATGCAAAAGCGCCGCCCGTTGAAAGGCGGCGCTTACGGAGCTAAAAATCAAACTTCGATTTCGGCAAATCCTACAGCATGGACTCGATCTCGAATCCCCAGGCTTCGAGCAGTGCCTCAGGGATGTACTTCGAGTTTTTATTGTGTCTCGCCCATTCGCGCAGACGGGTGGAGCGGATGTACTGGTCCGGGGTCAGTTTGAACTCTTTGACCACCTGTTCGAAGGAGGTTACCGTGGGGACAACCGGCCCAATCGGCTCAGGTTTCCCCCAGTTTGGGTTTCCACGACGCTTTGCCATTTCTGTTGTGTCCTTTATCTCAGCCAGAGCTCTTGCGAGCCGAACGCCGCGCATACTATGCGGCCATCTGCCTCATAACTAACTATGACTCATTCTAGGGCATTTAAGGCTAAAAAGCAAGGGATTTCGCTATAATTCCTTTGGAAATCAATCACTTCCGAGCCTTGGAGCAACATCAGTTGACGGGTATGGTCTGCATCACAACCGTGCCGACGGGTTTGGTGTCCAGGGTTGCCGGTTTGAACATGTTTTCCCGTCCTGTCTTTGCGGCGATTTCATCCAGGCCAGAGCCGAGGGGTTTGGCCAACCAGACTTCATCCACACGTCCCGCCTCGGAGATTAGGTAGACCAGCGTGATCGTGCCCGATATTTTGAGGTCGATTGCGGTCTGGTCGAGGGTGGGATGGGGAGTCTCTTTAATGTTTACCGGAGCAGCGAACTTCGGATCAGGGGCAGGAAGCTGCGACCACTTTCCATCCTGAAGTACATGGAAACAATGACAGCTCGTCTGAAATTTGCCATCGACTGGATAAGGCAGCACGTCTGCGACATACTCGGGAAGGCTCTTCAATGCCTCTCCCAGGCTGGGGAAGAAGAGCAATGCCTGAAGCTGCGGAATCACCACTGCCGGCTTGGCGCCTTGCAGTTCGACCTCAAGCCGCATCGGGAGTTTGCCCATGGGAGCAATCTTGGGGCCGTCGTGGACCAGCATCTCAAACTGCCCTTCGATCAGGATCTTGCTCCCCTTCTGCCTGACTGTATCGGGGAAGAACGCACCCATGCCATGCATGAGCACAGTATCGGGAACCAGTTTGCCATCGAACCACGTAAAGGTGGTCACCGCATCCACGGAGTAGCTGCGTAATCCGAAGGCTTTACCGTGGATTGCGTTCTCCAGGGCAGTAAGATCTGACTGGCCCAAAGCCGGGCGGGCTAGTAGCATAAACGCCGCAAGCATACAGGTCATAATTGTCTTCATGGTAGCCATCCTATTTCAACGGTAGAACCCGCAATGTGACGTAGAACACACCCCTTCATCTTGCGGCAGACTGTGGGGCGGATGCAAGCTCCAGGCGCACCACATCGTAGGCGACTCCGCTGGTGATTCCTCCCGCCGGAACGGTAAGTGTCAGCGTGTTCCCCCCCACGCGCAGCATGGATGCATCGAAGGTGAGGTCTTTCTCGACCCACGAACCCTCCACGCCGTCGCGGTTGATAGTGGCATTGTAGACCAGGCCATCGATGGAGCCGGCTGGCTGCCCGTTGACCTCGACCGCGATGCTGCGTGCTGCCGCTCCTGCGATGGCGAGGCGCAGGATTGCATGCGCTCGTGCCTCAGGCTGCTGTGCCAGGTTGAAGTTGACTTTCCAGGGAGTGGCGCGACCCTGGCCCTTGCCGAGCAAGTCGTTGGGCAACTCGTCGTGGGGCACCTGGTAAATGAACCAGTCCTTATGGAAGTCACTCTTGCCGATGGTGAAGTTCACGTCGTTGGGAAATAGCTTGGCATACTCGATGTACTCACCCCAGTGCCAGTGATCGTCTCCGCGCAGAAACTCCGAGGCGGAACGGTTGGGGATGCCGATCTGCCAGAGCTGCTTGCCATAGCGAACCGGCACCCACACCAGCTTGCCCAGATCGACCTCTCCGCCTGCTTTGACGGTGATGCTGGCCTTGGAGTACTCACCCAAGACGCCGTCGGCAATGGCGTGCAGTTCGTAGGTGCCTGGGCGCACATTGGGGATGGAGAACCTTCCGCTGGAAGCGCCGCGCGTCCAGAACTCATAGTGCTTAGCGTCGTTCTGCCAGGTTATAAGCTCAGAGCCTCCTCGACCTCCCGGTTGTCCGGTCTGAGATGCCGCGGGCGTCTGATCGGGATAGGCAAGGCCAACCATCAGGTTCGGCAGAGCGGTACCGGATGCCTGAGGATCTTGCAGCAGAAGTTGTCCGCTTACTGTGGCTCGTTGGGACGCCTTCGGATAGTCCACGCCATCTACCCAGGCGTAGGGCCATTTGTCGGCTTCTAGTTTGGCCTGTCGCTTGGCATCCGCGAAGTTGGCAGCGGGAGTGGCCTCGGTAGGCACATAGATCAGGATAGGGCCGACTACCTTGTTCCAGTCCTCTCCGGCTGCGATGGGCAGAATGGCTCCGCCGTAGTGCGAGCCGCGCCAGTAGTCGAGTAGCGTAGGATCGCCGCCGTCGCCATCGTCCAGGTGGCCGGTCAACTCAAAATGGTTTGGTCCAGCCGAGAGGTACTCAACCGATGGATTGATGAAGTAGATGCCAACATGTTGCTTGGTGCTGGACCAGCCGTAGGCCAGGGTGGCGAACTGGTCGGCGCAGTAGTCGTACTTATGCTCGGCGATTCCCTTCTTCACACCGGTAGTCAGCAGCCGAGCCTCCTTCATGTTGAGGTCAGTACCCTTGTCCCAGTCGGCCCCCGTGGGCATGGCCATGTTGCGCTGCGAATCGATGGAGAGCCAGTCGAATACGCTGCCGTTCAGCTTCATTCCGTAACGGCTTTCGCCGATCTGGGTGGCACCGTAGCTCGGATTATGGGTGAATATGGCGTAGGTGTAGATTCCTTTCTCGCCGCGCCCAAGGGAGTACCGAATCTCCATGTCCACCAGCAGACCGCGCCCTGCCGCACCGCCGGGTGCTGCACCGGACGCTCCAGGTGCTGCACCGGGTCGAGGGCTTCGGATAGTACCACGGTTGCGTTGCACTCCCGGAGGCAATTGGAGCTGTGCGGCAGTCTGTGCACTGGCCGGAACCTCGCTCTCAGGCGATTCCGTGCTGGGCTCGCGGCTGCCGGCATTCAGATTCTTGCCATCCGACCAGCCCTTGATGGAGACCTCGACTCGCTTGCCACCGTTTGTTTTTGGATCGATGGTAATCTTCGATTCCATCCGTGCCGCACCGTTGGGGTTCTGCTCCCAGTAGCCAGCATGATGGCCAGAGACGTAACCCTGTGTCTCCAGTTCATACGCCCGCAACGAGGTCATGTCGCCGGTCTTCTTGTTGATGGTTGCGGTCAGATAGCCATTGGAGAGAATAAAGCTTGTACCGTCATCCGTTACTGTTACAGGCTGCGACGGAACGGGGGGTTCCGGACGAAGCCCCGTCGTCGACATTTGCCTTTGAGCGTAGGTAGCAGTACATATCAGGCAGATCAGAAGCGATTCCGCAAGCCACATATGCTGGGTTGATTGCGGCCTCCAGACGGAGGTTGCTGGTTTGGCTGAGATTCGCGACTTGGCAGAGAAGGCGAACAGGCTGTGGCGAAACGACATCAGAGGCATGAAGTGTCCTTTGCTACGGAGGGCGAACTGGGTTCACTGTTAAATACGCATTGCGGCATTGAGAAGACGCGGATACTTGTGCCTCCGCAAGCTATTACAACTGTTCAAGTTTCAAGCCGTGGGCTGTTTCGCAGCTCGAACCCAGTACATTGAACCTTGTAACAATCCATATAATTCACCTGTGCCTGACGAATCCCATACCGAACGCAATCCACCCGGCTTGACACTGTTTTTTGACGCAGACGACACGCTGTGGGAGAACAATATCTACTTCGAGGGTGCTATAGCGGCGTTTATCTCCTACCTCGACCACCATACCCACACACCCGAGGAAGTTCGCACACACCTAAACCGTGTTGAGCACGCTACCATTGCAGCTCACGGCTACGGACTCAAGAGCTTTCGCCGCTCTCTGGTCGCATGCTTCGAGCAACTGACGGACTCGACCATCACCGCGGAGAAGCATGCGAGCATTCTGCGCTTCGTGCAGTCCATCGCCGAGCACGCCATCGAGCCCCTTCCCGGCGTGGCGGCAACCCTGGCTGAACTGGCTACACGTCACCGGTGCATCCTAGTGACCAAAGGCGATCCAGAGGAGCAGCGCGACAAACTGGCGCGCTCTGGGCTCGAGCCTCACTTTGCAGCCGTTGAGATCCAGCCAGAGAAGAATGCTACAGCATATCGCGCACTCGTAGAGCGCCATCACTGCTACCCCAGTTGCACATGGATGATCGGAAACAGCCCAAAGTCGGACATCAACCCAGCGCTGGCCGCTGGTCTGCATGCTGTCTTTGTGCCTCATGACTTCACTTGGGTACTGGAAGACGAGGCTGTTACACCACCCGCATCGGGCCAGCGTCTGCTTGAACTTACAGCGTTCGCGGATCTCGTTAAATACTTCTAGGGATGCTATACTGACGCTCGGATAATACATCGCTCCTGCCACGATGCTTACGCGCGCAGGCTCCATGCGGAGGTGGCGAAATTGGCAGACGCACTAGCTTGAGGTGCTAGCGCCGCAAGGCATAGGGGTTCAAGTCCCCTCCTCCGCACCAATCTTACTTTCAAGAGCTAAATTGAGGGTCAACCTAAATAGTTGACCCTATTTATCTGTCTGCGTTCTCAGTGGTTATCAAGATGCTTCTCTTCCCCTCGGGGGATAACTGTTGAGACAACCTAGTTAATTTGAAGGAACACACGAAACTGAAGCAAATGTGGCTGGCGGCTGATCTGTCCGTAAACCTGTTGAGGTATATGTGGAATATCGGTACTTCTGCGCATAGGGTGTAAGCAGCCAGACTCTGGATCAACAGATCAATAAATATATTTGCGCGGCGGGGGTTCAGGGTTACGCGAAACAAGTTGTTTGGCGAGATTCTCTTTCGCGAAACGCCCCCCCCAGTTATATTGTGGAATTAGTTACGGATTCCGTGAACTGAAACATAAGCAGAAACCGCAGTTAGGCACAGTGCATTGGTACTCTGATAGGGATGTGCGCTATAAGATAATCGCGTTCTCAGACTGAAGGTGAACGGTCAACAGAGTCAAATAGGAATGGTTTACAAGTACGAACCATAAAAGCCTTAGAACTGAATCTCCCTCAATGTAATCTCTCTGCGATCTTCTGCCAGAATCGTTGCCCGCTCCAGTACATGGGCAAGCTCTCGAACATTGCCCGGCCAGTGGTGCTCCATCAGCCGTGTAGCTGCTCCAGCGGATAGACGCTTCACCGGCATCTCCTCACCCAGCTTGCCGAGCAAATGCGTTGCCAGTAGTAATACGTCCTCCATGCGCTCACGCAATGCTGGAACAACCACTGGAAAGACAGCAAGCCGGTGATACAGGTCCAGACGGAAGAAGTGCTCGCTGGCGCGCTGTTGGAGCGGCTCGTGGGTCGCGGCGACCACACGCACATCCACCTGAACAGTCTCGTTGTTGCCTACACGCTGTAGCTCGCCCGATTCCAGAAAGCGCAGCATCTTAGCCTGTAACGCCAGGGGCATTTCGCCAATTTCGTCGAGAAATAGCGTTCCTCCGTGCGCAGCTTCGATCCTGCCGGTGCGCGACTGCACTGCCCCGGTAAAGGCGCCTCGCGTGTGCCCGAATAGTTCAGCCTCCAGCAATGATTCGGGAATCGCCGCGCAGTTCAGCACCACAAACGGCTTATTGGATCGCGTGCTCAACTGATGCACCGCATGTGCAACCAGCTCCTTCCCCGTGCCCGTCTCTCCTTCGATCAGTACTGTGGTCAAGCGTGGTGCAACCAGCCTAATCAATCGCGCCAGCTCCATCATAAGCGGGCTTTCGCCTACCATCTCTGGCAGCGGCTGTGACAGCGTGCAACCCCATGTCTGCAACCTGCCCTCATCGAAGATAGAAGTTTGTAGTGAATTAGTTGTTCTAATCTGAGTGAATTCGGCTATTTCGGATACGGCTGCATACGATCCGTTAGCCATGGATTGATATGACGTGGGTTGGCCCGTTTCAAGGCTATCCTTGTTTCCGATCTTCCTTGATTGCGGCGCGTTACCCTCGCATAAGTGAGTCTTATCATCCTGTGCAGCAATCGAGAACTCATCGCCAGGTGTCATGCGCCTTGTAGCTGGCTGTTGCGGCATCCCCACCAGTGGCAACACCCAAGCTGTGTTTTCATCTATGCAAGTGAATCCATGTTCGGATTCCTGAGTTTGGCGCAGCGCGTGCAGCAACTCGTTTCTTCGTGGACTTCTTGTTCCCGCCTTGTAAGCTATTCCATCGATCCGCAGCAGATCCATCACTGGATATCGAATCCGCATCATTTCGGTGAATTCAGTCACCTCCAGGTCGGGTAGCGTGTGGTCTAGCACCATAGCATCCGCTCCCCGTTCTTCCAACAGTTCCAACGCCTCCGCGCCGCCAGTCGCCTCGCGTACTTGCCAGCGCATCGCCGTCAGCTCGTGCCTCAGGCGCGACCTTAATTGCGGGTTCGCGCTCGTCAACATCACACTTCTCCCATATGTTGTGTGTTTGAGGCTTTTCCTGTTCAGATCGTCGCCCATAAAGACTCCTCGTTCGCTACCGTTGGATACTACAAGTGCATCTCTCAGAAGTTGTAAAAATATAGTTGTTGGTCACTATACGGTGATACATCGCAGGCAAAATGAGTTATTGCTTTACTGCCAGCTAGAATATTTACGCTGCACTGACTAGGTATTGCACACACTAGGCATACATGGCAGCGGGGATAGTGTGCATTCGGCCGGTCTCACGCGCAACAGGCTTTCGATTCGGAGTTCCGAGCATGTATCCCATTCCGCGTATGGTTTCGATCAACCTGGGTTGTGAATCCTGATGTTCTACTGCATCCAGCTTGCGCCGCAGGTAGTTGATGTATACATCCACAACATTTGTGACAGATTTGGCCGACATCTTCCATACCTCTGTTAGGAGTTGGCCGCGTGATACGCACTCGCCTCGATGCAGAATAAGAAACTCCAACAACGCAAACTCCTTCGCTGTCAGATCTATCGTCATTCCTGCACGAGCTACCGTATGTTCGATGCGGTGCAGTTCCAAATCGCGATGACGAAGCACCGGGTCTGCTAACTGTGCTCGTCGCCGCAGGAGCGCCCTGCATCTTGCTACTAGCTCACAGTAGCTAAACGGCTTTAGCAGACAATCGTCAGCACCGATATCCAGGCATCGCGCCTGAATATGCAGTTCACTCCGTCCCGTCAGTACAAGTACCGATGCATCGAGATGCCGCGCCCGCATCTCCGTCAGCACTTCCATCCCGTCTAGTTTCGGCAGACTGAGATCCAACAAGACCAACTCAGGATGATCTGCCGCGGAACGAAGCAGCGCGGATTCACCATCCTCTACCCATTCCACTTGATAATGCTCCAACTCTAAACATGTTTTTAAAAATAAGCCCAAAGAACGATCGTCTTCCACCACCAACACTTGCATTATTCCTCCAACAAACACACTATTTGTATCTGCCCAAACCTCACAGGATGTTTCTATTCCAACGCCACAACTAATGGAGCGTGGTGGCAGATGTAAATATCCCACGATTGTTCCTATGCAATCCATTAATTAATGTGAAACTTGTTGTCTCTGTTCTAAAAGGGGATATTTTTTCACAGGACATGACAGCCTTCTGCTTGTTTCTTCTGTTGCTAGTCATTGTTAAGCCTTTTATATCTATAGTTTGATCTTGCTAAAGCGGATAATATATACATCCCCGAACATCCAACCAATTACACGGGGAGCTAACGATTTCTTAGATTCTGAGATTGCACGGAGACATTAAGTAGTCATAGAGTGGCCTACCCGGCCTGTTCTGTGCCAGTTCTGATGAGAGAAACTAATACAGAAAAGGAGCTAATCATGGCACGGGGGAAGAAGACAACACCGGAGCATGTCGTCAATATGCTGCGGTAGATCGAAGTGGCCTTAGCTAACGGGAAGACCGTTGCAACCCCGAGCATTGAGCAGCCTGTGGCGAGCGATTGAGAACCCACTTCTCAGAATAGAGATGGTAATCACCCGTTTAGAGCCGCTTGCAAAAATCTGGCTACATTCAGGGGTCGTCTGAAGACCCCTGCTCCCTCAGTCGGCTTGCTATCGCTGTCTGGCTCTCTTAAACTCGGTGGGAGCGACGAAACCTTATAGTGTCTGACATGAACTGTTTCTCCCGATCCCGGAATGTTCTGATTGTCCCGCGAGACATGACAATCGCACCGCGACGCATCCCGGTCGCACTGCGAGGCTTAATGATGGCATCGGCAGCGGTCGCGTTGCTGGTTTGCGGGCTTGTGCTGCTCCCCGCGCTGCACGCGCAATCGCCCACAGGTTCCAGTTCGTCGTCCAGTTCGTCGTCCAGCAGCCCCGACTCTCGGGGGGTGGACACCACGACTGGGCCACGCTTTGCGCAGCCCGAGGCGGCTGGATCATCCATTACTCTGGAGACGAGCGAGCCTCTGTTCTACTTTGCCGTGGCTTTGAACGTGTGCGGCTACGATGTGGGCCTGGCCGAATCGAATCCTGTGCGGACGAAGGTGCGCAATGAGCTGAACGGTGTACTGGCCGGCTCCGCGGCGGCGCGCGACACACGCGATGGGCTGTGCGCCTATCTTCGTCTACACGCCCTATCCGACCCGGCCAGAAATGTAGCGCAGTACGTCTCGCTCTCCATCTACATCACGCCGCAGCCGACGATGGTGCCCTCGGTGGACCAGTCCGACCTGCCGCTGGACGCCATTGGAGTGGTGGAGATACTGCCGTTGTTGCGCAGCTTCGCGGAGGCGGTGCAACTTCACTCGATATGGATTGAGCATCGCCCGGAGTATGAGGCGCTGATCGATGCTATTCACAGTCCTCTGACCAAGATGATTCTGGACACCAACATCTTTCTGCATATGCCAGTGAGCAGTTACGACGGACGTCGCTTTCTGGTGCTGCTGGAGCCGATGCTGGCACCCGCGGAGACCAACGCGCGCTATAACGGCACCGACTCGGTAGTGGTGGTATCGCCTAGGACCAACCCACCAAATGCGGTTCCGATGGACCTGATCCGCCATACCTACCTTCATTTTCTGGTGGAACCGCTGGTGGCAACACGCACCTCATCCATCAATCGCCTGCAACCACTGATGAAGCCCGTGCAGAATGCGCCGCTGGAGTTCACCTACAAATCGGACATTGTTGCCCTGGTGACGGAGTGCCTGATCAAAGCGGTGGAGGCGCAGACCATGGACGTGGGGATCGCAAAACCGGCGCGGCCCAGCAACGCCGGTCGAGACCGATCTGTAATGGAGCACTACGATGCCGAGATGAGCGTGTTCGACCGCGATGGCGAGCAGGTACGGAAACGCAAAGTGGACCTGGACATGCGCCAGGGATGGGTGATGGTGGATTACTTCTACACCCAGCTTGGCCTGATGGAAAAGGACGGCACCAGCCTGAAGGATGACATGGGCCAGATGGTGTATGGCATGGATGTAGACAATGAACGCAACCACATCCAGAAGATCGCGTTTCTGCCGGAAGGATCTGGCGGCGACGTAATGCGGCACACTCCACGCCCGCTGACTGGACTGGACCTGGCCGAGAGCAAGATGATGAAGGGCGACCTGGCCGGATCGAGTGAGATAGCGGACGCAGCGCTGAAGACCAACCCGGAGAACGCGGAGGCGCACTATCTGATGGGTCGCATCGCCCTGTTACAGGCCGACCCGGATGGCGCGTTGGAGCACCTGACGCAGGCCGTTAAGCTGTCCCACGACCCACGGACCGTGGCATGGGCGCACATCTACCTGGGACGGATGTACGACATTGCGCGCGACCCCGACGATGCGTCGATTGTCCGGCCTCAACGGGAGAAGGCAGTGGCGGAGTATCGCGCCGCACTGGCCAGCCGCGACAGCCAGCCCGATACCAAGGCAGCCGCCGATGCGGGCATACAGCAAGCATTTGCGCTTCCCAAACGTGCAGCAACTACAACGGGCCCGCAAAGCCCCATTCCCGCAGACGACGACGCGCCCATCG
Source organism: uncultured Granulicella sp. (assembly GCA_903932155.1). GTDB lineage: Bacteria > Acidobacteriota > Terriglobia > Terriglobales > Acidobacteriaceae > Edaphobacter. The sequence continues at coordinate 24,685 of CAIZFH010000298.1, forward strand.
ACCCCACAGGCAAAGCCGAAAAGGACGCCTATCGCCCTTCCGCGCCGTAACAGGTACCCCCTAAGGCATCTTATGCGGCGGACAACTCCAGTAAACTGAAGGCTGGATGCATATTTGGGAGAGCCAATGACGACGCGCCAAAACCTCGCCGAACGCTCCTCCAAGTCATCGAGGCGGACATCCAATGCTGCCGCCCTAGCCGTTGAAGCCGTGGACAAACCCGCGTCTGCGCGACAGGTTCCGCTGAGTGCGGGCGATCGCTCTGGCGAACGCTTCTACGGCTATAAATTCAAGAATCCAGAGTTGCTGAAGCTGGCGCTGACGCACAGTTCGCTGGCCTATGAGAGCAATCCCGAGGGCCCCCGCGACCCTGGCTCGGACAATGAGCGGCTAGAATTTCTTGGTGACGCTGTGCTTGGCCTGGTGGTGGCCGAAGCACTGTACCGCCGCCAGCCGGCACTGCGCGAAGGCGACCTGACCCGACTGCGCGCATCCCTGGTGAGCAGCCGGCATCTGGCGCAGGTGGCACAACGCATTCAGCTGGGACCGATGCTACTACTCGGTCGCGGAGAGGCACATAGCGGCGGGCAACGGAAGCCCGCGCTGCTGGCCAATGCGCTGGAGGCCGTCATTGCGGCGCTTTACCTGGACGGCGGACTGACGTCTGCACGCAGCTTCATTCAGCGCCACATTATTCAACCGGCCGAGGCGAACCTGAGCGGAGTGCTTCACTCCAGTGAACCGATATCCGGCGCGGTGGGCGACTACAAGTCCGCTCTACAGGAGCGTTTGCAGTCCACAGGACACACACAGCCGCAGTACATTGTGACCGACCAGTCCGGCCCCGACCATCAGAAGCGCTTCCGCATCGAGGTGCGCGTGGCGAGCAACGACGGCACGACCCTAACCCTGGCTAGCGCCGAAGGCAGCACCAAGAAACAAGCCCAACAGGAGGCCGCGCGGCTGGCCTTTGCCAACCTCATTTCCAAGGCGCAGGCCAAAACATCCTACAAGGCGGATGCGGCAACGGGCGGAGAACCGGCACAACAGAAAGTTGCGCGATGAGTTCGACGGGCTGCGATGGTGCAACCAGGGGCCAGCATAGCCTGCTTCAGGCCTTCCAATCGCAGATCATTCTTATCGTCGTTGCACTGTTCATCCTTACCTTTGTGGTGCAGCCCTTCCGTATTCCCTCGGCGTCCATGGAGCCTACACTTCTGGTGGGAGATTTTTTGCTGGTTAATAAGCAAGTCTCGAACAGGCGCTTGCTACCCCAGGCTTCCGCAAGCCGAATCCAGCGAGGCGACCTGATCGTCTTCCACTATCCTGTGAATCCCGCGAAGGACCTGGTGAAGCGCGTAGTCGGACTGCCCGGGGAACAACTACGGATGCACGAAGGCCACGTGTATATTGACAACCACGCGCTGGACGAACCTTATGCCGCGTATCGAACCGCGGCTGCGGACAGCTATCGCGACGACTTTCCTCGGGTGGACCGCGCCGATCCCGGAGTTGATTCGCGCTGGTGGATTCAGATGCATACGCTGGTGTCGCGGGGCGAGCTTACGATACCGGCAGACAACTACTTTGTGCTGGGTGATAACCGCAATGACAGCGAGGACAGCCGCTACTGGGGGTTGGTGCCGCGCGCGGCAATCGTCGGCAAGCCATTTCTCGTCTACTTCTCGTTGAACGAACCAACTAGCTCCCTCACAAACCTCGCCCGCTGGAACCGCGCCCTGCGCATCGTTCACTGAGCAGAATCATGCGACGGCAAAGCAAGCACGGCAGCGAATTGTCCGGATTATTTCCAGCAAACACAGGCTTTTTCTGTGCTAAAGTTCTTTTGGCCTCGCAATCTGCCTCGGGAGCGTTACAAACATTGCGATTCAACGTAGAAAAGGAGATTCCACATGAAGAGTTTTCTCGCTGCGCTTCTTTGCTTCTTGTTGTCGATAACTGTCGTTGTTATCCCAGCTCGCGCACAGTGTGATGGTCTACCCCACCCAGAGAACGGACAGCCAGCACCTTGTGGTAAGCTGGCGCAGTCTTCTTCTACTACCGACACGAGATTCCGTGATGGCGTGCAACAGATGCAGGAACAACAGAAACAGGCGGAAGAAGCAGCGAAGCAGCAGGCAGCAGAAAAACGTGAGCGGGTGCGCCAGTGCGAATTACAGGCACAGCATGATTATACGGAGTGTACACGCCTGCACCCGAATAGTCCGTGCCCCCTGAAGCCGTGCGCCAACACCCTCTAAAGCCCTGCAACTAGGTATCTGTCCGCGATGATAATGGGCGTGTATGGTTCTGTATTCCGCGTGATGTACGGAGCCCTATTCTACCGATGTGGATTTGAAATGAAGCGCGAGAGTACCCTTATCAGCAAAGGCGCAGCTACTCATCCCTGACAATCAGGCCAATTACTGATGAATCTGCGTGGTCAATGTCCCAGTTGTTCTTCAGTAATTCGTTCATGGCATCGTGGGCAACGCGTAGACCCGTGATGCCAGGAGTCCAAACGCTCGCTGTACGTTCGTTGGCCAGCGAGTCAATATCCATAAACGTGGGCCAGCTGACTAAACATACCTCGATCGGGTCGTTATTCTGCCCTCCAATGCTTGTAAGCCGGTAATATACCCAGTTATTGGTGAGATCGTTGCCGCGCCTGTTGAGATAGATGGTGTTAATACGCATTTTGTCGGTCATAGTTGTAAACCTCTAACTCAACAATGCACCCGTCGACTCAGTTAGCCAAGTAAGTTAAAAACCCTTTCAGCTCCAACCGCCTCAGCGACCGGGACGCGCACCGGGGTGAGCCAGTCGTACCGGTCGGGCTTGATGCCGTTGACGATGGCGAAGAACTCCTCGTGGATGGCTGTGGTGACCGGACCCATGGTTCCATCGCCGACGAGAATTTTGTCAACTGAGCGCAGGTGGGTGACCTCGGCGGCTGTCCCGCTGAAAAACGCCTCGTCGCAGATGTAGACCATCTCTCGCGGCAGCGCCTGCTCTACTACGGGAATGCCCAGCGACCTGGCGATGGTGAGCACCGACATGCGGGTGATTCCGTTCAGGACGGAGTTTGCAAGCGGCGTGGTGTAGAGTACGCCATCGCGCACCAGGAAGAGGTTTTCGCCAGAGCCCTCGGATAGATAGCCGTTCACGTCGAGCGCGATGCCCTCGGAGTAGCCGTTGATCTCGGCCTCCATACGGATGAGCTGCGAGTTCATATAATTGGCGCCCGCCTTGGCCATGGACGGCATGGTATTGGGGGCAAGGCGATTCCAACTGGAGATGCAGACATCCGCGCCATCGTTGCCCGGAACGTACTTGCCCCAGGGAAAGTTCGCGATATACACCTCCATCGGGGACAACAGCGGATTGACGCCAATCTCGCCGTATCCGCGAAACGCGATGGGCCGGATGTAGCAGGGCGTTACGCCATTGGCCTCCACGACGTCCACC
>CAIZFH010000299.1 GCA_903932155.1 uncultured Granulicella sp.
CCAGAGTTTGATGGTGTTGTCAACACTCCCTGAGGCCAGAGTGCGCCCATCAGGGCCAAAGGCCACGGATTCAACAGTGCTCGAATGCCCCTCCAGCGTGCGCAGCAGCTTGCCGGTGGCGGCGTCCCAGAGTTTGATGGTGTTGTCAACACTCCCTGAAGCTAGGGTGCGCCCATCAGGGCTAAAGGCCACGGAATCAACCATGGCCGAATGCCCCTCCAGTGTGCGCAGGCTGGTATCTCGATGCATAAAGAAATAGAGTAAGACGCATAGCAGGGCAGCACTGCCGAGCAGCCACGCCACCATACGAGCTTTCGCGGACATGGGCGTGGACGCCGATTCAGCACCGGGAGACACAGTGCCATATCTGGCAATCCCGGATGACTCCCCGCCAAAGCTGGCAATCGAAACCGAACCGCATTTCGGGCATCGATCAAGAAGGAAATCCGAAGTAGATCCGGTAAAACTGCATCGCATGCAACGGATTCCGCTCAGCAGTACCCTGCAATAGGGGCAGCGCGAGGTTTCCTTTTGGACGATGCTATTGCAACGACCGCAGCGGTATTCGGTATACGAGGAGTAACCCATGCCCACACCCTAAGATTGGATCGATTAGGTTTCCGCCGCTGCTCGAATGGGCAAGATGGATCCTGCCCCGAGCCGTAGACACTTTGCCATGCCTTCAGTCATTCGCCGTCGATCACCGCATCCGCCCACCTACCGGGGCACAGCGGGCTGGGACCGAGCAATGTCCCATCGACCCGCAGAACGACGGGAATAGTCTACAGTCTTCCCCCTCCCCTTGGTCAATAGTATGATCAGGTGTTTTGATCTGAATTATTAATATGTGGAAATGTACATAATGTTGGCGGGGCTTGGTCGGCTCGTTCTTCGGTGGGACGAAATATGGATGAGCCACCGGAGGGGCGACCGTGGGCCTCTGCGCAGCCTTGCAGTCTTGAGGTAGCCGACGTTGAACCTGGCGAGGGGAGCCGCCAGTACGACCGATTTTAGAATGGGGCGGCGCGTTGGACGGGGCCGTCAACTAAACTATGCCGTCAACCGGAGAACCCGGAGAATTCGTACCTAAAGCGTGCGGGTCGATTCTCAACCATGGGGTTGACTGCGACCTCCCAAAGGCTCACGCCTCCAACCAGAGGAAACGCGCCATACGCTAAGTTCTGCGGAATGTGCGCATACGGGCGCACTGCGCAGCAGGCGTTCCTGTCAAGATAATTGGGGCGGGAATTGGGAGTGGGACAGTGTGGCGTCCCTTTCTGAACCGCGTCGATGCTCTCTCCAGCTACTCCGGGGTACGGCATGGCTAGCGCGCGATAAGCGCCATGAAAGTGCACAAATTGCACAACGGTCCACAAACGGAGAATCTCCATACTTGCCAACCGGCTCACTTGGTCCGGCGAATGTCGCGGTCCGAGAAGCTGGATTGAACGCGACCACTACCTCGCTTTGTCGCTCTGCCGCAAGGGAGTGGGTTCAGGCTTCTGGAGTAAGAATCGAGATTTCGGAGTCGGCCGGGAAATCGGCATTGCAGGTTAGCATGTGACGCGCGCCATCAGTCGTACATCGAATCCCGGCG
>CAIZFH010000300.1 GCA_903932155.1 uncultured Granulicella sp.
CTACCAGGGCAGCGTTTCGCCCATGTGAAAGTAGCCGCCGGTGGGGCCGTCGTCTGGCAATGTGGCCAGGCGCACCGAAGTCTTTGCGCCGTCCGCCAGCCCCAGCGTCGCCTGCGGGCCTCCCATGTCCGTCCTGACCCAGCCTGGATGAATTGAGTTCACCTTGATTGGGGTCCCCTGCAACTCATGCGCCAGGTGGAGGGTGAACGAGTTCAACGCCGACTTGGAAGCATCATAGGAGAACGTCTTGGTGGCGTAGATCGGCGAATTCCTGGGGGCAAGCAGGCTGAGCGATCCCTGAGAGCTCGAGACGTTCACAATCCTTCCTGCCGCGCTCTTTCGGATCAAGGGCAGCATCGTCTGTGTCAGCTCCACCACAGCGAAAAAGTTTGTATCGAAGGTATCACGCAGTGTCTTTGCCGGGGTCGTGCTCGTCTCCAGCGAGGCCCCCTGGTCGAGATTAATGGCCGCATTGTTGACCAGGATGTCGAGCCGGCCAAAGTCGCTTTCGATCGCCTGAGCCGCGGCCATTCGGTCGCCTGCATCCAGTACGTCCAACTTCAGAAAGCGCGCATCGATACCTTCCCGTTGCAACTCCGCCGCGGCCGCTTCACCTTTCTTCATGTCGCGCGCACCCAGGAGCACGGTGATGCCCAGCGCGCCCAACTGCCGCCCCGTCTCAAATCCAATCCCCTTGTTGGCGCCTGTAATCAGCGCAACCTTCGCCGCCGCATCGCTCATAATACTCGTCTCCTCATACTTATTAGGTCCAGGCGTGAGATGTTAAAGCGCATCATGAGAGGCTGCCGCGCTGAGAAGCGCCGCATACTTCCTGGGCATGGGGCAGCGCTTCATATCGCGGCCAACTACCACGTGGACGGTCTCGCCCTCGCACAAAAGCGTACTATCCTGGGCACGCAGAATGCAGTAACTGAAGCGCACCACAGGCCCACGCACGCCGGTCACCGTGGTCTGGACGATCAACTCCTCGTCGTATCGCGCCGGGGCCTTGTAGCGCGCAGTGGCCTCCACCACAGCCATCAGGCAGCCTTCTTCGATCTCCATCTGCTTGTAGTCGAGGCCGCGCTGCCGCATCAGCTCCGAGCGGCCCACCTCGAACCAGACCAGGTAATTTGCGTAGTAGACCACGCCCATCTGGTCGGTCTCTGCATAGCGCACACGCACCCGCGTCTCGCCCACAACTTTATGAGTTGCACCGTCTTTGCTCATGCATCCAGTCTACCGAAAGCTCGCCTAGCAACTAAGGATGGATGATGGGCGTTGCAAACGAATCGCGCTTCAACGTATCAACGTATCAACCGCCGGCGCCGACGCATCCTGGACTGGTCGCGCACATCCGCCATTGCATTTGTGACAAAGACGATCCACAGTACTATATCCAACAGGCAGAGCACCTGAATTCGTAGCGGTTGCCGCATGGTCCAATCGCTGCAGGAGACTTCAACAGTGCGCGTGCCGGAGACAACCAACTCCGACCTGGGCGCGGTCTTGTCCCCAGCCAGAAATCGCGTGCAGTCGTCTTTCAGCTCTGCAGACCAGCGCGATATTCCCATGGCCAGCAACAGTCCCAGCAGCAGAGAGAACAACGTCACGCGTGAGATCACGTCTTCAGCCTCCGGATGAACCTGCCCAGGCTATTAGACTGACATATCCCGGACGCCTTGCATTAGCATCAAATCTACATGATCACCCTTCAAGCAACCGACGCACTGCTGGCCGTCGATCTACAGAACGACTTCTGCCCAGGCGGCGCACTGGGGATTGCGGGCAGCGACGAGATCGTACCTGTGGTCAACGCACTGGCCCGGGCCTTCCCCCATGTTATTTTGACGCAGGACTGGCATCCGCCCGGGCATATTTCGTTTGCCAGCGCCCACCGTGGCGCAAAGCCGTACCAGACCATCGCCGCACCCTACGGCCCACAGGCACTGTGGCCCGACCACTGCATCCAGAACTCGCACGGTGCCAAGTTCCATCCTGGGCTCGATGTTCCCCACGCCGAACTGGTGCTGCGCAAGGGATATCGTCTCGACATCGACGCTTACTCCGCATTTCTGGAGAATGACCACGTCACGCCTACCGGACTGGCCGGCTATCTGCGCGAACGCGGACTGACAAGGCTGTTCCTCTGCGGGTTGGCCTACGACTTCTGCGTGCGCTTCACCGCGATCGATGGCACCTCGCAGGACTTCGAGTGCCTGGTGATCGAGGACGCCACCCGCCCGGTCAAGCTGCCGGGCAGCATCGACGCCACTCGCCAGGCCTTCGCCGAAGCGGGTATCCAGCGTATCCAAGCAGAAGAGATACTGGGCAGCTAGCCACAGTCCGCAGAGACCGGAACAAAGGCTGCTGTTAACTCGCGTGGTTCCACTTGGGCTTTCTTCCGGTTTTCTTTGGGAATCTTTGGCAGTACCCCCTTGACTTCCCCGATACCCGGTGTCAGTCTAGGTGCATCGTAAACCTCCGTTATCGGACGTGAACGCCGCGGTCCTTGCTCTGGGTCCGCCCGCAATTACAACTTATGGCAACCATGATGGCGTCTGTCGAACAACGGGAGGTTCTCCGTTGCGACCACTGCAGTCTGGTGCAATTCCGCACAGCCAACTCGCTCTACCGGCGATGCCACAAGTGTCTTGAGGTGGAGCTGCCGGAAGCCGCACCCGCGCCGCTTGCACTTGTTCCCCCTTTACCCGAAAAAGAAGGCGGCCTGCAGGTTGCCACCGCAGTGCGCGATTTGCGCCACGTGCGCAACCTGTCGCAGCGGCAGCTTGCCGCGAGGATGGGTGTGCCGCGCACCTATATCTCAAAGATTGAGAACGGCAAGGCGATGCCGACTCTGGGCTCGCTGGACCGCCTGGCGCGCGCACTGAAGGTGGACATCAGCACCCTGCTGCGCGACGCCAATACCCGCCACTCCGACGAGACCGCCGTGCTCACCGCCGATCCTTTCCTGGCGGAGATCGCAGCCTACACCTCGCAACTGACGGAGTTGCAGCGCTCCATCTTCCTGAACCACGTCCGCGAACTGGCTGCCGGAAGACGCCGCACCGCCTGAGGAATGCACTGCAATGCCTGTGATTGGAGAGGTCATCGCCTCCCCGTAATTCATTGCACAGGCCGAAGAGGGTATGCTAGTTTCATACCCTGTGAGGTCGCCCTAGCGTGCGCGAATCCACATCCAGGCCGTTCTTCCAACCCTGCTCCCGCCTGCACGAACTCTCGGCGGAAGAGGAGGCGGTCTACCGCCAGCTTGACCCCGCAAGGATTCCGCAGCACGTCGCCATCATCATGGACGGCAATGGTCGCTGGGCCGGCAAGCGCGCGCTGAAGCGCTTCCTGGGTCACCAGCAGGGCGCCGAGAGTGTGCAGTTTGTCGTCGAGACGGCCTCGCGCATCAATCTGCCCTTCATCACGCTCTACGCGTTTTCGCTGGAGAACAACCTGCGCCGTCCCAAGTCCGAGGTCAACTTCCTGATGAAGCTGCTGCGGAGCTATCTGGTGGGCAACGTCCAGCGCATGAACGACAACAACGTGCGCATGGAGTACATCGGGCGCATCCACGAGTTGCCCTCAGAAGTGCAGGAGACAATGCAGTGGGCCACCGAGGCCACGGCAAAGAACACCGGCACCACACTGACCCTGGCGCTGAACTACGGCTCGCGGAGTGAGATTGTGGATGCGACGCGAGCTGTGATCACGGGCTTAATTGCGGAAGCACATACGCGCGGCTGCTCGCTGGAAGACCTGCTGCAGGTAGACGGCATCGAAGCGCGGCTGGACGAGCACCACATCACCAACGCACTGTACACCGGCCAGATGCCCGACCCCGACCTGGTGATCCGCACCTCCGGCGAGAAGCGCATCTCGAACTTCCTGCTGTGGCAGATTGCCTACTCGGAGATCTTCATCACCGAGCGGCTGTGGCCAGACTTCCGCGGCATTCACCTGCTGGAGGCGATCCTGGACTACCAGCATCGCGAGCGCCGCTTCGGGGGCCTGGGCGAGAGCTTCACCGACGAGGACCTGGACACGTTGCAGCCCGCCACCGAGGTCGCCGAAGAGATCGTCGCCAAACTGACGCCGAAGCAACTCGCGCCGCGCTGAGGTACCGTCGCTACTCGAGTTCGTTACAGTCTTCCTGCCCGCCGGGCACTGTCGTAGAGCGATAGGCCGATGAGCGTCTTGCCATCGTGAATCTTGCCCTCGGCGATCATCTTCATCACCTGCGAAAGAGGCACGCGCCGGACCTCGATCTGCTCGTCCAACTCCGGCTGCGCTGTGCCCTCGCGCAGGTCGCGGGCGAGATAAATTTGCATCCACTCGCCCAGGAAGCCGGGGCTGGCGAAGTAGCGGATCAGCATCGTCCAGCGGCGTGCGCGGAAGCCAGTCTCTTCGATCAGCTCGCGTTTGGCCGCGGCTAGAGGCGCCTCGCCTGGGTTGCGGCTGCCAGCCGGCAGCTCGAGCAGAAACTGCCCCGCCGCGTGGCGATACTGCCGCTCCAGAATCACGTCGGGGTCGGCGGGGTTCTTCGATTCATCCACCGCAAGCATCACCACCGAGCCGTTGTGGTGGATCACGTCGCGCGTGTTGCAGTGGCCGCTGGACTCTACGAGCGTGTCGGTGAAGACGTTGAAGACCTTGCCCTTGAATGCCAGCTTGGAGGAGAGCAGCTTCGCCTTGGCGGCGCGCGTCTTCTTCGCGGCATGCTTCTTCACTGCGGGCTTGGCGGCAGAGACTCTTGCTGACTTGGGTTTGTTTGGGATGTTGGCCATGGGTCTACGGTATCATCCAGCATCGAGACCGCAGAAGCCGCATCCAATCAGTGGCATCTGCAACAGCCGCGCCCCGCGCCGAGCGGAGTCAAGCTAACATGGAAACTGGCCCGTGGACCTGTCCCGCGCTTTGAGGAATTGATGAGCACCGACTGTACTCCAATAGCATCGCTGCCGAACATTACTAAGCTCTTCCGCGACTTCCTCGACATGGACGACAGCGCTGCGAACTCTTCCCTGCGTGGGTGGTACGGGGCCGACCCACTGGGAAGCGCATGGATGAAGACACCCGCAGCGAACCTTCACGCCGCCGCGCTGGCTGATGCTCTCGAGAAGCAGAGCCTCTCCTTTGGCGCGGGGCCGGCCACGCTGGCCAATATCGCGAAGCTACGCGCCGGGGCACAAGCTGTCGTCACCGGACAGCAGGTTGTGTTGCTGGGAGGGCCGCTGCTTACGCTGCTCAAAGCTGCCACAGCTGTTGCGCGCGCTGAGCAGACAACCACGGAGACGGGCGTCGAACACGTTCCCATCTTCTGGCTCGCGACAGAAGATCACGACCTCGAAGAGGTGGACCAGGTATCGCTGCTGAGCAAATCGGCGGTCGAAACGCTGCATCTTGGTGCGGAGCCTCCTCCCTACCCCGCGCCGGTCGGCAACATCGTGATCCGAGAATCCATCGACGCGCTGCTCGATCAGGCTAGTGAACTGCTGCACCACTCGCCCATCTGCGATCTGATGCGCGAGTGTTATGCAACCCAGCCCACTATCAACTCCGGCCCAACCTTCGCCAGCGGTTTTGCGCGGCTGTTGACGCGCCTCTTCGCTGAACACGGCCTGATTGTGATGGACGCCTCCGGGCGCGAGTTTCACAGTCTCGGGGCGTCCACGTTGCGGTACGCTATCGAACACGCCGAGGAGTTGGAGGCGGCGCTGCTGGCGCGCGCGGCAGAACTGGAAGCCGCGGGCTACCATGCGCAGGTACTGGTCAAGCCAGGAGCTTCCTTGCTGTTTCTGATCAGCGAAGTCGATGGCGCGCAAAGCCGCCATGCCTTGCACCGCCTGCCCGACGGCAGTTGGACGGCCGGGGCGGGAAGCTCGTCAACGTCCTACTCAACCGCAGATCTGTTGGCTATTCTGGATGAAGCACCCGAGCGGCTGAGTCCCAACGCGCTGCTGCGCGCCGTCTTTCAGGACACGATTCTGCCTACGACGGCCTACATCGGCGGGCCTGCCGAGGTGGCCTACTTCGCGCAGAGCGCCGTAATCTACCAACGCATTCTGGGGCACATTACGCCGATCCTGCCGCGTCTTTCAGCCACACTGATCGAGCCAGCCATCGGCGCGGTAATGGCACAGCACGAGGTGAGCCTGACCGACGCGATGTGCTCCACCGAGGAGTTGGCCCTGCGGCTGGCTGCGCGCGCCCTGCCCATCGAGGCCAAGCGCCGCTTGGCCGATGCGGGCAATGCGCTGGATGCTGCGCTGACCGCAGCGCAGGAGTATCTTGGCGGACTGGATGAGAGTCTGGGACGGTCGGCCGAGGTTTCCGCCTCCAAGATGCGCTACCAGATGGACCGCCTGCGCCGTCTGGCCGCCACCACAGAGATGCAGCGCGAGGCGAGCCTGCGCAAACACGCTGACGCCATCACACTGCATCTATATCCCAATGGCCAGTTGCAGGAGCGCGTGCTAGCCGGAGTGTGGTTCCTGGCCGCGTGGGAGGCAGCGCATGGCAACAGTGCCGGCCTCATCGCGCGCCTGGTGGAAGAGTCCGCAAGCCAATCCGCGCACCACCTCGTCATCCGGCTTTAGACGTTGTTCGTTCTCCGTTCGGTCAGCGGTCAACGCACAACGGTCAACCGTTCTAGAATGGTTCCCGACGAGGTAAACCAACATGGGCATGAGCGACGAAGCATTTGAGGTGAGTTGTCCCGACTGCGGATCGATGCTGAAGATCGATCCGGTGACGCGCGCCATCATCGGCCACACGCCCGCGCCACGCAAGCGCATGTTCGAGGACTTTAGCGACGCAGCCCGCGCCGCCCGCGAGGCTGACGCGCGACGCGACTCCATCTTCGCCCAGTCCGTCGACGCGCAGAAGAACAAGGACGACCTGATGGCCAAGAAGTTCGCCGAAGCCGTCAAAAAGGCCAAGGAGAAGCCGATGACAGATCGCCCGCTTCGCGACTTCGACCTCGACTAAGCCACCTGGCCCCACACTGTAAACTGGTGGAATGCCGCCAATCCTCAATGCGCAGGGCTTGTCCAAGCGATTTGGCGCTGTGCCGTTGTTTGAAGAGATCAGCTTTCCTGTATCCGACGGCGACCGCATCGGCCTGATCGGGCCGAATGGCGCGGGCAAATCGACGCTGCTCGCCGTGCTGGCGGGCGAGCAAGAGGCCGACGCAGGCGATGTAGCCACACGCAAGCGCGCGCGCATTGCGTATGTGTTGCAGGAGTCGAACTTCGAGCCCGGCCTTACCGTTCGCGATGTGCTGGATGCAGCTCTTGTCCGCACCGGCGTTGCCGAGGCCGAGCACGAGGGGCGGCTGCGCGAGACGGGTGGGCGCACGGGCTTTCCCGATCTTGCCGCCGAGGCGGCGACACTATCCGGCGGGTGGCGCAAGCGGCTTGCGATTGCGGAGGCGATTGTGACGCATCCCGATGTGTTGCTACTCGACGAGCCAACCAATCATCTCGACCTCGCCGGCATTGCATGGCTCGAAGAGTTGCTCAATGAGGCCGCGTTTGCCTGCGTGATGGTGAGCCACGACCGCTATTTTCTGGAGAACGTAGCCACCGAGATTGTCGAGCTGAGTCGCGTTTACGCCGACGGGCTGCTGCGCGTGAAGGGGAGCTACTCGAAGTTTATTGAGGGCAAGCAGGCCTATATGGAGGCGCAGTCCAAGCTACAGGACGCTCTGAAGAACCGCGTCAAGATCGAGGTGGAGTGGCTGCGTCGCGGCCCCAAGGCACGGTCCACCAAGGCGAAAGCGCGCATCGACAACGCCCAGGAC
>CAIZFH010000301.1 GCA_903932155.1 uncultured Granulicella sp.
AAGATGCAATGGGCTGGCGGCATGCTACTGGCAGTCCCCGCGCATCACACCAGTCAGACATGCCCGTGCTGCGGCCACGTGGCAGCTGAAAACCGGCGCACGCAAGCCCAATTCCTGTGCGTTGAGTGCGGGCATATCGCCAATGCGGATGTGGTTGGCGCGATCAATATTTTGGAGCGCGGACAGCGCTTGTCAGCCTGTGGAGAGGACGGCTCTGGCCGCAGTCGCAAGACGACGACGCAACCAGCCTCTGCGAAGCAGGAACCCACCGAAGCGACTATGCCAGAGGCTTCTCTTGCATAGCGCCGTAGGAATCTCCCTCCTTCCCGCGCAAGCGGTGGCCGAAGGCCAGGTGGGACTGGATGTCAAGCACGTCGTAGTAGTGGCGCGAGACACGTTGTCCGCCGTGCCGTAGCTCCCCGCGACGGTCGTGCCATTGACGTAGGCCGTGCAATATCATCACCTTGTCCCAGAAGGTGCGTTCGGGTTTTACGGTTACAACGTTTGCCACGTTCAGGTCCAGGTCGGGCAAATCCTGTGCGACATACGGCTTGACGGAGGCTGGGATATGCGGATCAAGTGCCGATTTGGCACCGGCCTCAATCTTGACGGCTGAGCGGATGTAATCGTCTGCAGTGGCCGTGACTGCGGGATACCAGAACAGCAGGCTCTGACTATCCTTGTCATCGGGGTCGGGCTCCAGACGGAAACGGCTCTCATGCATGACGGATGCTGCGAGGTGAGTGAACTGTGCTGTAAACGGCCCTGCGATGTAAGCCTGGCATGCATCACGGATGGCTTCGAGACGTGTGCGGCGCTTCTTCCCGCTCAGCGCATCCAGGTCGGCAACCTCGGCACTCTGTCCCAAATCATCACGGAACACCGTAATGTCAATGTCTTCGGAAAAGCGGGAGATCAGGCCGAAAGCCTTGGAGAGCGATGTACCGCCCTTGAACAGCAGGCGGGGACCACCAATCTCCAGACCGTTGAATAACGCATCCAGTGTCCAGCAGACCCAGAAATCCTTTTCGACGTTCTGGACTGCCGTGCCGAGGCGAGCTGCCGCACCGAGAAACAAGTCTCGCCGCTCGGCGTCGCTGGCGGTGATGACGGTATGGAATGCTGGGTTCAACGGACCTCCACGTGTTTGACCGAGCGGCGGCGTGCAGACGGTGGTTTTTCGTCACTGGATGATTGACGTGTCGCGGTCGACGCAGCCTGCGGGTCGCATCCGGGGAGTTCACGGATCACGCTTTGCATCCACGCCGGCAACACGTTGAATCCATCAAGCAGATCCTGGCGGATCGCAGCGCCGTGAACAGGGTCGGCCAGCACTTTGGTCATCTTGCTCAGGATAAGAGGACGCTCCGAAGTCAAGGTGTCCTTCAACCAGTGCAGCGCCTGTACGACGCGCATGGCCGGACGCCCCGCCCAGTAGAGACGGCTGGGCGCTGTCTGCTTGAATTCAATGGTGAGCTTGTCTAGTTGAAGCGCGCGGCGACGGGTGTCAGTATGGATGGTGACGCGCGCTGGCACCGCATTGGTCAGGCCAAGGTCATTGGCGGCGGTCATGCCGTCTACTAACAGGCGCAGGTGGTCGCGGCGGGCAATGGCTTCCGCCATGGCGCGGTAATCCGGGCTTGTTGGACGTTTGGTCAGGCTATTGACCTTGGGCCTGTCGTATAGGCCCCTGTCGATACGACGCAACTCTCCCGCCTGCACCATACGCTGCAGAGTCTTGTCGATGGCATCACGACTGCCCAACTGTCCGAAGTCGGTCGGTACCCAAACGTGTCCGGGTTCAGCCCCTTCTATCAGAGCAGCGATGTGAGATTTGAGTGCGGACATTGTCTCTCCTGTCCGAGATTTATATATCATTTTCGGACATTTGGCAATGATTTGTCCGAAAATTGTAGTTTTATTTCGGATGAAATGGACGTGGATTTTGCCTTTGTGCAGGCACTCCAGGCCGTCAAGTGGCACTCCGACAAACTGGCGATACAAGGGCTGTGGGGCGCAGAATATTGTTAGCTGCGCATAGTAGCTAAACATTAGTTGGCTGGTGCCCGGGACCGGAATCGAACCGGTACGCCCGTGAGGGCGAGAGATTTTAAGTCTCTTGTGTCTACCAATTTCACCACCCGGGCGCGCGGCGATCGCTGTTTGCAAACCCGCTATCGTGCCATTGCGGGACTGCGATT
>CAIZFH010000302.1 GCA_903932155.1 uncultured Granulicella sp.
CAGGTCCCTTTGTTTTCTAATACATAGCCGCAAGTCCTTTAGAAAGGATATATTACAGCTAAGTTCGCGTAATTTCAAGATTTCAAAGACTTTATCGTAGGGGTATCCCCCCCGGACAATGGAATGAGACCCAGACTCTGCTCCTTCGTCAAACCCGATGATCTCCCCTGCCGCGCCTTTGCTCTATCAGGCTCCGCGCTCTGCCACGCCCACAAACGCCTGCAGACGCGTCAGCGCCGTCAGTACAAAGCTCTCATGCCGCCCGCCATCCGCCTTGGTCCGCTGGCAGATCGGCCCTCCATTCAGCGCGCGCTCGGTCGCATTCTCCGTGCCATCGCCGCAAACTCGATCCCGCTTGTACGCTCCGGAGCCCACCTCCAGAAGGTCATGCGCGCCATGGCCCAGCAAAACCGCGCCGCTGGCCAGACCACGCTCACCAGCCCTCATCCCTCGAACCTAGTATCTAGTACCTAGCACCTAGTACCTAGGCTCATTTGCTCTCCCAACCGCTCGACTCTACAATCAACCAAACCCGCCGCGAGCAGCCTACCCAAAAAGCCGCGAGCTAGAACGGAAGATATGATCTCCTCCTCGATTCCCGAAGCACTTACCTTCGACGATGTACTGCTGGTTCCCGCCTACAGCGAGGTGGTGCCCACTCAGGTCAGCACCCAGGCCCAGCTCACCCGCGGCATCACGCTCAACACGCCGCTCATCTCGGCCGCCATGGACACCGTCACCGAGTCGCGCCTGGCCATCGCCATGGCCCAGCAGGGCGGCATCGGCGTCGTCCATCGCAACCTCACCATCGAGCAGCAGGCCGGCGAGATCGACAAGGTCAAGCGCTCCGAATCCGGCATGATCGTCGATCCCGTCACCATCTCTCCCGAGCAGCCCATCTCCGACGCGCTCGAGCTCATGCGCCGCTTCAAGATCTCAGGCGTTCCGGTCACCCGCAAGGGCCGCCTGGTTGGCATCCTCACCAACCGCGACCTGCGCTTCGTCTCTCGCACAGACATCCCCATCGACGACGTGATGACCAAGACCAACCTCATCACCGTCCCGGTCGGCACCACGCTGGAGGAGGCCGAACACATCCTCCACCAGCACCGCGTCGAGAAGTTGCTGGTCGTCAACGAAGGGTTCGAGCTCAAGGGCCTCATCACCGTCAAGGACATTCAGAAGAAGCTGAAGTATCCCAACTCCTCCAAGGACAGCAAAGGCCGCCTGCGCGTCGCCGGTGCCATCGGGGCTACCGGAGACTTCCTCGAGCGCGCCGCAGCCCTCATCGAGATGCGCGTCGACGCCCTGGCCATCGACAGCGCCCACGGCCACTCATCGCGCGTCCTCGCCGCCGTCGCCGCCGTCAAGAAACAGTTTCCCGACACAGACCTTATGGCCGGCAACGTCGCCACCTACGAGGGTGCAATGGCCCTTATCGACGCAGGAGCCGACGCTGTCAAGGTTGGCATCGGCCCCGGCTCCATCTGCACCACGCGCATGGTCACCGGCGCGGGAATGCCCCAGATCACTGCCATCACCGAGGCCGCACGCGCCGCCAACAAACACGGCATTCCTGTCATCGCGGATGGCGGCATCAAATACTCCGGCGACGTCACCAAGGCCATCGCGGCAGGCGCCAACGTCGTTATGATTGGCTCCCTCTTCGCCGGCGTCGACGAAAGTCCCGGCGAAACCATCCTCTACCAGGGCCGCAGCTTCAAGGCATACCGCGGCATGGGATCGCTCTCAGCCATGGCCCAGGGTTCTGGCGAACGATACTTCCAAAGCGCGGAAGACATGACCGAAGCTGCCGGCGCAGAGCGCAGTTCGCTCACCGCGCGCGAAACCACTGGCTCCAACCGCCTCGCCAAGTTCGTTCCCGAGGGCATCGAAGGCCGAGTGCCTCACCGCGGTCCGCTCGAAGCCATGGTCTACCAGCTCGTCGGAGGCCTGCGCTCCGGCATGGGTTACCTCGGATGCGCCACCATCCCCGAACTCCAGGCCAACGCCAAGTTCATCCGCATCTCCAACGCAGGCCTCCGCGAGAGCCACGTCCACGACGTCATCATCACCCGCGAGGCCCCCAACTACCATGCGGAATAAATCGCAATCGAATCCGCGATTCTGTCTCGCTGAAAGTAAAGGTTGATGCGTCCAGTTTTTTTCTATAAGCCACTACCGCCGCACTCCTCGGAGGCAAGCTGGCAATGGTGGTTCAAGGTCTGGACTCCGGCAGCTTTCGCCGTCGCAATCATCTGCGTCGAGTCCACAAACCTCTTTTCCTCCAACAACACCGGCAGTTGGCTGCGGCCAATCGTGCAGCAATGGATCGGCCCAATCCAGGACAGCACCTGGAACATCTTCCACCACTACCTGCGCAAGACCGGACACTTCGTCGGCTATGGCTTGGTGGCGTTCACCTTCCTGCGAGCCTGGTTGTACACTCTCAGACAGCGCGGACCGTCCACACTCATCGCATGGCGCCTCGAGTCTTCCATCCTCGCCATACTTTCCACCGCCATCGTCGCCAGTTGCGACGAGTATCACCAGACCTTCATTCCAAGCCGCACCGGAACTCCCTACGATGTCCTGCTCGACACCGTCGGAGCATGCACCCTCTGCCTTCTGGTTTGGCTCCTTTGCTGGAGCAAGCGATCATCCAGCGTCGAACTTAGAATGGCTTGAATTGCGATTCCATCACCATGGCGTCGAAGCGGTGCCGCAGCGTAAATCCAAACCGCTCATATACCCTTACGGCCGGCTCATTGGCTTCGGTCACTGTAAGCGTGATGGCTTCGAACCCTGCACGCAGCAGGCTCTGCGCGGCCCGCAACAGCAGACCGTGGCCAAGTCCACGTCCGCGATATGCCTGCGCAATGCACAGTTGCGTGATATGTGCCACGCCAGCTCCCACCCGCGAACACAGCACCATGCCCACCAGAGCGCCGCTTCGCCTGTCGCGCAGCATCCAGGAGAAGTTCGATTCAAAGACGCCGCATCCGGGAAATCGCACGATGTTGTGCAGAAACCGCAGCGAGCCATGCAGCGTGCGGTACTGATCGTTGAGGCGCGTGTCGCAGTGGCCCCTATAGCAGGCATGGATCAGCTCCGCCGCTGCCTGGTAGTCCTCGGATGACCACAGCGACAACTCGAGATCCGCGGGAACGCCCGACAGAGGGTCCACGATCGCGTTCGCCAGCATTGCCTCCTTCATCCCGCCAATATTGCACTCCAGAAAAAGGCGCGGGTAGATGGTGTACTCCGAGCTGGTAAAGAGGTCCGCAAACTCACCCGCATTGAACAGGAGCAGCTGCGACTCCACGCGATCGACCCCAGGCGCGTGTCGCAGCATCTCCAGCAAAGGCACCAGCATGGCCCTGGTTGCGTCGGCGTCGCTCATCGTTCTGTGGCCAGTGGCGAAGGCGTCTCCAATCACGGCCTTGGTCCCCTCATACACACAGAACGTATAGCCGCAAACGCGGCCACGGTCGAGAGCTGCAAAGCCCTGCAGTATGCGCGATTCCATATATTGCAGCAGCAGCTCGATCGAGCTCCTGTAGTCCCAGCGCAGCCGGTCCTGCCACAGCTCAGCCTCGCGCTCCAGCACAGGCCGCAGTTGGCGCGCTGAAAAGTGCCGCAGATCGAGAACTTCGATTTCAGACGCAACCGGCGCGCTGGACATGGCCCTCCCCTGCATGTGCGGATTCAACTCCAGATCCAATACTGGACGAGCTTATAGGAGTCGAGGTTAATTCGTACACAGCGCGCAGGAATATCTTTGCAACCCTATGGTTTGGCATAGACCTTGTAGACCTGCAAGCCACGCGCCGGGTACTCGATGATCTGCTGATAGACGCGACCTGCCAACAGATGCTCCATCTCCACGGTGTCGGTCGTTGGAACCACCAGCAGATGTTCGCCCGCGGGTATACCGTCTTCGCTGGTATCGAGTGGCTGCTGGTTGCGGTAGAAGGCCAGGCCGTAAATCATGTCTCGCTTGACGTTATGGACTACCACCAGACGTGTCTCCGGAGCTTTCTCTTGCATCTCACGCGCCAGTGGCCGGGCCGAATAGTTCAGGTCCAGGTCCTGGCCGTGGAAGCCGAGCAGAAACACAAGCGCGGCCAGCACGGGAAACAGCGTAGCATTGCGCACCTGCGTAATACCACCCATGCGAATCGTCTTGACTACACTGAAGAACACAAGCAGAGCCGCTGCGCTAGCGATCATCAGCCATCTGGCTGGAGGCACAAGCGTGTCGTATACCATGTGTTGCGGCGCCAGCACAATCACGAAGGTCACCAGCGCGCAGGCCGCTGCATGCGACCACAGCAGCCAGCTAGGCAGTCCGATGCGCCGGATGCGGTTCAGATAGTCGCCGGTCAAAATAGTGAGGGGTGGAATCGACGGAAGAATATAGCCCGGCAGCTTCGATTTGGAGAAGGTAAAGAAGATAACGGGGAACAGTGCCCACAGCACAAGAAACTCAGGGAAGGCGTCTCCAGCGCGTGGCAGTCCAAGGTAGCACTTCGGATTGAGTCGTGCCTTCCACTCGGCGGTAGACGCACTCATTGCTGCCACCAGCGCCCGGATGGCGATCACCGTCCACGGCATCAGGCCCACCAGCATCACAGCCAGGTAATACCAGAACGGTTGACGGTGCTCGTACAGGTTGGTGGCAAAGCGTTCCAGATTGTGTTGGACAAAGAACTTCTCTATAAAAGTCGGGTTCTCTCGCTGCACCGCTATATACCAGGGCAACACTATCGCCAGATACAGAAGCACGCCGGGGATCCATATGGTGCGGCGCAGCGCCGTCCAGTCCTTCCGAAGTCCCAGAAACAGCAGAATGATGCACAGCGCGAGAAACGGAGCGATCGGCCCCTTGGCCAGGGTCGCGGCCGCGCCGAAGAAGTAAAGATCGAAGAGCCAGAACTTCTTTCCCGTTTCGTACCACGCGTACCAGCCCAGCATCCCAATGCACAACGGCGCGGCCATCTGCATATCGGTCGACGCCCCGCGAGCAAAGCCGATGATGGCAACCGACGACGCGGTGATCAGTGCAGCGTCCAGTTGTCCTCCAGGCCGGAAGCGCCGCATGTGCAAAAAGATCATGGCTATCAGAAAAAATGCTCCGGAGGCCGAGGGCAGACGCGCCGCCCAGTCCGAGACACCGAACTCCTTGAACGAGCTCATCGCTCGCCAGTAGTAAAGCGCCGGCTTCTCCAGCCACGGATGCCCATAAAGAATCGGTGTTACTGTACCCCCGTCGATACAGCGCAGGGAGTTCTTGATATCGATCAGACGCAGGCTGTGCGGCACCATCTTGGCGTGCAGCTCGTGGCACGTCTCTGAGTGCGCCTCCAGCATCTCGCGCGCAATCTGCGCGTAACGAGGCTCATCGGCGCCTACCAAGCCCATCTTGTCGCCGCCCAGGATTGGAACCAGCCCATATAACAGCAGGAATGTAGTCGCCAACAGCAGGACAACCAACTCGCCCCAGGACTTGCCGAACAGTCGCCCCCCCAAGTCGCGCATCCTCGCTAATACGGCGTTGCGCGTTCCTGCGCCGGAGGCGGCGGATTGTTCAGTATTGGTCAAAGAAGAACCATAGTGTTCGAAACCTGCTTAAGACCTGCAAAAAGGGCCAGACAAGGATAGGCCAGACAAGGCTACCAGAGTCATCCCTCAATCGGCGCGACTGCCGAGGCGGCTTTCTCCTCGCGCTTGCGGTCACGCTTGGCCAGCCGGCCCAGCAGCTCGTCCATGCGTCCCGTCATCCGCTCCGATCGGTCGATGGCAAAGGTCAGGTCGGGCACATGGCGCACTCCCATGCGCTCTCGGATCTGCGAGCGGATGAAGGCCCGCGCCGCCATCAACCCGGCCAGCGTGGACTCCTCTTCGGCCTCGCTGCCGTGTACCGCGACAAAGACGCGCGCGCTCTTCCCGCCCGGCGCAAGCACCACGTCCGTCACATAGCTGGGTGCAATCCGCGGGTCGGAGAGCTCACCCTCCAGCATCGCCCCAATCTCTTCGGAGAATGTGCTGGCGACGCGATTGCGGTGGTACGTTCTGGCTCGTTGTTCAGGCATCCGTCTTTCGCAACCATTTCGTCCAACGACCAAGGATAGCAAAATGCCGCGCTGCTTACTCTGCCAGCATCTCAACCCAGGAGTCCAGTATCTCCGCTCCCAGTCCATTGCATAGCCGATGCAGCGCGTCGTCTACCTCGCGCATCTGGCCGGTGAGGTAGTCCGTCGAGCCGGAGATGGCGGCCACGCCCAGCGTTGCGCGGTTCCATAGACTGGCATCGTCCAGCTCGGCCACCGACACGTTGAAGCCGTGGCGCAGCTTGTCCTTCAGCGAGCGGACGACCTGGCGACGATCCTTGACCGACTGCGCGTGCGGGATGGAGAGTTCGACGGTGAGCTTGGCAATCGGCATCTTTCACTGGGGCTACCCCCCCCTCCCCCCTATCAAAATCCTATAATCTTCGAAACAAAGCAGTTAGGTATGGGTCATCACTCCAAGATCTTGATTCAGCGCGACTTAGAAAATAAGTATACCTGGAATCAATGAGTTGTGGGACAATCCGCCGTGCGTTCGAGTGTGAAGGACAGGGCCAGGCACAATGCCTCGCTCCTGTTGCTCCTTCTTTAATTATACGACGCGTGTCAAGGAAGGGTCGTGGAAAAGGGGGTATTTGCAGCCCACATCTCAGAAGCGAGATGTGGGGCACCCGGCGCGCTGGTGGTTGAGGGCGAGGAGGTTGGCGAGGATTTGCTGGGTAGTGAGGTTCGAGGGCCAGCCGTAGGCGGCAAATACGGCTTGGTCGAGGGCGCGGTGGGCGTTGTCGAGCCAGGCGGGGCGCTGGTTGTAGAGGTTGGTGAGGGTGCGTTTCTTGAGGTCGGCTTCGGGGATGGGCGGTTCGCCGGGTGCGGGTTTGGGGTTGAGCCAGTTATCGCGAAGGCGAACGAGTTCGCGCGCGGCGTCGGCGATGGCCATGACGATGGGGGATTCGGATTCGGAGGGTTCGGTGCCGGGCGGCCAAGGGAAGGGGAAGGTGTCGAAGGTGGAGTTTGGGGTATAGCGGAAGCCGCTTTCGACTTCCCGGAGTTGGGTGCCCTGCGCACGAGCCCAGAGTTCGTGGATGGAGGACTGAAGGACACCGAAGAAGTAGTCGTCTTCGCGAGCGATGGCGAAGGTAGCCGAGTCAGGGAGGGTCGAGACCGGTAGCCAGATGAATAGGCGGTGCTTCGACACCCGCGATGTAAGGATGTAGCGCGACAGTGGCTTGAGCGCCTTGCGGAGCTCGCCTCTTGGCTCGCCGTGGATCCACCACTTAGCTGCATAGGATGCGCGGTTGTTTTTGATACGCTCAGGCCTGACGTGGTGCTTTACGTATTCGAAGGGCATTTCGTAGAGGGCAGCTTCGGATTCGGTCGTGTCGGTGCCGAAGTCGATGATGAACATATTGCGCGGGCGGCGGGTGATGTCGAGGGCGTTGACCCACGGGCGGACTACGTCGGAGTTGGGGTGACCGTTTGGATTGAGCGGAGCGGAGAGCAGCTTGCGGGCGGTTTCGGCCTCGATGTCGAAGGGGCCGATCTTGGTGGTGCCCATAAAACAAATGCCGCGGTTCTCCGCGAGGCGAAAAGCCGTTGTTGTCTCTGGCCCTGAAGTCAAATCCGCGTTTATAGAGTCGACGGGTTCGCCGTCAAGGAGATATGGCTCTCCGTCGTCGTTCCATAGGGCTGAAGCCGGGACGGGATAGTCGGGAGCTGGCGACACTTCGGACATTCCCTCGGCTACTCGGAGGTATATGAGTTCCGTACGCCTCCTAAAGCCGATCATCGATACATGTACCGCTGCGCCTTCCAGCGCCCATTCCCGATCGCTCCAAGCCCAGAATATCGGGCCGGTTCTCAATATCCGCACAAGGACGTCGCGGTTGGCGCCGCCACGGATGCCTTGCGTGGCGAGAAGGCCGACTCGCTTTGTAGCTCCGAGTGCAATAAGTTCGTGAGCTTTTTCGAACCAGTAGACGACCAGGTCCGATTCGGCCTTGACGCGGCCTTTGTAGAGTTCGAAGAGGTCGCCTACATATTGGTCCCCGAGTTCACGACGAAGGAGTTTGCCGCCGAGGAAAGGTGGGTTGCCGATGATAAAGTCGGCGGCGGGCCAGGCGGGTTCGTAGGGCTGGCCGTCGGGGTGGTCGGAAGTTCTATTGCTAGCGTCATAACGGAGGATGGCGTCGGCATGTTGGATGTTGGTGAGTTTCTTGAGCAGCGGCGAGTGGGTTTCCTTGACTCCGTGGTCGTGTTTCCACTGGAGGAAGCCGATCCAGACGACGATGCTGGCGATCTCGTGGGCGTAGAAGTCGATCTCGATGCCAAAGAGCTGGCCGGGGTGGGGGATGGGGTCGAGGGCGAGGGTGAGGCCGTGAGCGATGCCGAAGACGCGGGCTTCGTGCCAGAGGTCGAGGAGGCGTTTGAGGGCGATGTAGAGGAAGTTTCCGGAGCCGCAGGCGGGGTCGAGGATGCGGACGTGGGTGAGCTCGGCGGCCCAGTTTTGAAGGAGGGTAAGGGCGGGGCGGTTGAGGTGGAGGGCGGGTTTCGAGATTCGCCTTGGGGCAGGACGGGCCTCGGTGGACCCCACCCATGGCGATGAAGCTGCCATGAATGGGGCACCCGGCTTGGAGCGAGTCCCGGGGGCTGAAGCCCGCATCGATTCTGCGCCCGTTATGCCGGGACTAAAGTCCCGGCCTATCTCAGAGACGGGCTGGACCCGGGACTGCGGCGCTGGCTGGTATGGGGTAGCGTCTTTGGCGCTTTGATTTCCGGTAGCGGCGGCTTCTTCGGCGAGGGCGGTGAGGACGGATTGTTTGACGGTTTCCCAGCGGCGCTTGAGCGGGTCCATGACGACGGGTTCGATGAGCAGGAGGATGTCGTCGGGCGAGGTGTAGTGGGCGCCGATCATGGAGCGCTTGGCTTCGTCGAGGGAGCGCTCGAAGAGGGTGCCGAAGATGACGGGCTCGATGTGGGACCAGTCGTGCTGGGCGGCGGAGTTGAGGATGCCGAGGTCGGCGTAGTCGAGCTGGATGGTGCGGTTGTCGGTGAAGAGGCCGCCGTTGAAGTAAGGGATGTTGTCGGGGCCGAAGAAGCTGCCGTCCTTGCTCATGGCCTCGAAGAGGAAGGGCAACATGCGGTTGAAGCTGAGGGGCGAGTGGCGGTTGTTCTCGACCATGCGGCGAAAGGTGTTGTTCGGAAGCAGGCCGACGGAGTCCGCGAAGAGGCAGAAGACGAGGCGCATGAGGAAGTGCGCGATCTCTTCCTTGGAGGGGCGCTCGGGGGCGGCGGCGCGTTCGAGCTCGATGCGCTGGGCGAGGCGGAGGAAGTCGGACGCGGCGGCTTTGGTGACGCGAATGGACGCGACGCCGGGACGGAGCTGGTTGTAGTCGCCGAAGACGTGACGGAGGACTTCGAAGGGCGGGAGGGCGCAGGTGGCGGTGTCGCGGTCGTTGAGCAGGTCGTCGAGGGCGAATGCGTAGACGCGGGTTGGAAGGTTTTCAAACTTGGTGTGGACTTCGAAGCGGACGAAGTCGCAGACAACGAGCAGGGGAGGGTTTTCGAGGGCTTCGTGATACTCGTTGAGCTGGCGGTAGGCTTTCTTGAGGTCGCCGCCTTTGGACTTGTACTCCCAGGCGAAGAAGCCGCGCTTCCACACGTCGGCGAAGCCTTCCTCGCCGGTGCCGGCCTTGGCGACGCGCTTCTCGTATGTGTAGTTGGCTCCGATTTCATCGGTCTGAGTCGGGTGTGGCACGTCGAGAACTTCGCACAGGTCGCGGAAGTGCTGCGGCGCGGCGGACCGCTCAGTGAGGGTGCTGGCGTTCCACTTACGAACGAAGTTCAGAAGATCGATGGGCATCTTACTTAGGCTACCGTGACGATGCAATTCTTTGCGAGAGTGGCTGGTGCGTGGGTGGGCTTGAGGGGGAAGAGGCTCATCGGATATTTAGTCCAATGTACGCCATCTGTCGGAGTAGATGCGAAGATGAGTGTGTAGGTGACGGAGAGCGCATGATCTCGCAGGCGAACTGTACGGCAACGACGCCGATGGGAGCGACGCTTCTCTCGGACCAGGGACTGCCGGGCGGCGGCGCGACCTTTCGAGCGTGGGCTCCGCGCGCCATGGCGGTTTATGTGAATGGCGTCTTCGGCGGAGTGAGCCGGACGGGACAGACCGCCGATCTGCTGCTGGGCAAAGACGCCAACGGCTACTGGTCGGGATTCGTGGCTGAAGCTGCCGACGGCGATACCTATATCTTCTATGTTGTTGGCGCTGGATCGAGCGGCATCAAGCGCGACCCTTATGCGCGCGAGCTGGCCAACGATCCTGCTGCTCCGTTTCCCATCTGCAACGCCATCATCCGCTCGGCCAAAGCCTATCCGTGGCATGACGCAGGCTTCCGCACGCCGGACTACGCCGATATGGTGATCTACCAACTGCATATCGGGACCTATGCACCATCTGCGCCGGGACGCGCTTCGACCTTCCTCGATGTGGTGGAGAAGATCGAGTATCTGGCCGCGCTGGGCGTCAACGTCGTTCAGCCGCTGCCTGTGTACGAGATGGAAGACTCGCCCTCGCAGGGCTATCCCGGTCTCGGCTATCAGGGCGCGGACCTCTACTCGCCGGCGTTCGACTACGCGGTCTACGATGCTGGCCAACTGGCGGGTTATCTGACTACGATCAACCGTCTGCTTGCCGCCAAGGGCTTCGCGCCCATGACGCTGGCCGACATCACACCTGCTGTCGCGCAGATGAGGGCGATGGTGGACCTGCTGCACGTCTTCGGCATCGCTGTCTGCTTCGATGTGGTGTACAACCACGCGGGCGGATGGTCGCAGAGCTACTCCGTTCCCAAGTCCGTCGCACCGGGCGGCGTGCTGCACGGCGACGACGAGAGCCTGTACTTCTGGGACCGCGCGGCTGGAGCGGGCGATAACAACCAGAGCCTCTACTTCACCGACCAGGGCTTTGTGGGCGGACTCTCGTTCGCGCTGTGGAACGCGGATGTGCGCGGATTTCTGCGCAACAATGCGCTGGGCCATCTGCAGGAGCTGCACGCGGACGGATTCCGCTACGACGAGATCAGCATGTTGCTCTCGATGAACAACGCCAGCGGCTGGGAGTTCTGCAAGGAGTTGACCGAGGCGGTGCGCGCACAGAATCCACGCGCCCTGCAAAACGCCGAGTACTGGCCGGCGGAGTTTGGAGCGCCCACGGAGCTGATGGTTACTCCGGTGAATCAAGACGGTCTCGGCTTCGACGCGGTGCAACACGATGGACTGCGCGAGGCACTCCGCTCGGCGGTGGGACAGGCCGCACAGGGCGCAAACGCAACCGTTGAGATGGGCGGTATTGCACGCTCCCTTTGGCCAACTGGCTTTGCCCATGCGTGGCAGACCATTCCATGCGTGGAGAACCACGACATTGTGAAGCTGGGCGAGAAGTCGCGCGTTCCACGACTGGCCGACGGCAGCAACCCGCGCAGTTGGTACGCGCGCAGCCGAACCCGCGTTGCCATGTCGCTGTTGCTTACCGCGCCTGGAATCCCGCAGCTCTTCATGGGCCAGGAGTTTCTGGAAGACAAGCAGTGGTGCCCAAACCCAAGCCATCCAGACAATATGATCTGGTGGGGCGGGCTGGCTTCGGCAGGCAAATGCGCGGTCGATCCCACGATGGCCGACCATCTGCGCTTCACCCAGGATGCAGTGCGCCTACGCAACTTGCAGCCCGCGCTGCGCGGCGAGGGACTGAACGTCTACTACACCTCGGACGCCGACCGCATGATCGCCTTCCACCGCTGGGTGCAGGGCGTGGGCCGCGATGTGGTCGTTGTTGCCACACTCAGCGAGACAACGTGGGAGGGTTATCAGCTTGGATTTCCCTCCGCGGGCCACTGGGTCGAGGTATTCAACAGCGATGCCTACGACAGTTGCAACGCCAACGGAGTCCTGGTCAACCCACAGGTTGCGGGCAATGACGGCGGCGTAATTGCATACGACTCGCCGCTGCATGGCCTGCCTGCATCGGCCAGCATCGTCATTCCGGCAAACGGCGTGGTGGTGTTTGCGAAGGCCTGATCCGTTCGGGTGTGATGTACCTCCCCCCCCGATTCGATGGAGGGGTTGAATGCCCAGGCTGAAGCCTGGGCCTATCTCAGAAGTAAAGGCAGCGGCGAAATGCGGAGATTCTGGCTGCGCCAGAATGACGAACAGGAACGAGCAACGGCAACCCACCCTTTCGCATACGACAGAGGCGCGAAAGGATGGGGCACCCGAAATCCCGTCCTTCGACGATTGGGCTGTGAGGGGGGCGGGGCACGCGTCTCTTGCAAAACTCTACTGGAGGGGTACAATTCTCGCGATTCAAATATGGACGAGGGGATTGCCGCCAAGCAACCTAAGTCCCTACCCCCACGGTTCGCAGTGAAAGGCCGGCGTTATGACCCAAGCAAGGATTCTCGCCCTCTCGACGTTATTTTCCCTGTCAGTATTTCTGACCTGCGGCGCAGTGGCGCAGCAGGCGGCTAAAGTTCAGCCTGCCACTGCGGCGAAGGCTGCCACTGCCACCCCTGCGAAGGCTACCGGCGTTGTGCTGCCGAAGATCGCGAAGGTGACGGTCAACGATCCGGTGACGCTTACCGACAACGGCGACACGTGGACTTTGGACAACGGAATCATCAAGGCAACGATCGTGAAGAAGAACGGCAGTTTGCTGCAGGTGGTTTATCACGGCATTGAAACATTGCGCCCATCGATCTCGCGCGGGTCTGATAATCTCCATTCGCCGCCGACTCCTTCGGGCAGCCCGATCCCGTCGTGGGAACAGATGCCGTCCGGCACGGTGACCGCCTCGGTGACGATTGACCCGGCGAAGAACGGCGGCGCCCGCGCGGAGGTAGCCATTAAAGGTATCAATCCCGGCGAACGCGGCGCTCCAGGTGGTGGCGCTCCCGGTGGCGCTCCCGGCGGCGGCGCTCCCGGTGGTGGCGGCGGGGGTCGTGGCGCACGCGGCGGTGGTGCTCCCGGCGGCGCTCCCGATGCTTCAGGTGGCGGCGGCGGCGGTCGTGGCGCACGCGGCGGTGGTGCTCCCGGCGGCGCTCCCGATAGTGGCGGCGGTGGCGGTCGTGGCGGAGGCATGGATATTGAGACGCGCTACACCATGGAACGCGGTGTGAGCGGCATTTACGCCACTGCGGAGTTCTCGCATCCAGCCTCGTATCCCGCCGCACATGTGGGGGAAAGCCAGATCATTCTTCAGCTCGATCCGAGCTTCAACTGGTTCTCTGTGGATGCCGACCGCAACATGCTGACGCCGGCCACCGATGACATGCGGGCCGGCATCATGGTTCACGCGCCGGAGCAGACGATTCTGAAGAGTGGTCTTTACAAGAACTCCGTGGAGCACAAGTACACCTACAGCGGCGTGATGTACCAGCATCCTGCGTGGGGATTCAGCAGCCCCAAAGAGCACATTGGCGTTTATGTGATTAACCCGAGCACGGAATATATAGGGGGCGGTGCCGAAAAGCTGGACCTGAACGGCCCTTATGCGTGGGGCTCGAACAACACCATTCAGATTTACTGGACCTCTGGCCACTATGGCGGGGGCGCGAACACGGACATCGCGGCGGGGGAGGCCTGGAACCGTGTAGTGGGCCCGATTTTTGTTTACTTCAACGCGTTGGACCACCCGAAGGACCCGACGCAGGCCGACCTCGACAAGGTGACGGCCAGTTACGGCAGCGGCACTCTGGCAGTGCCCAAGGTGTGGCATGACAATGCTCTCGCCTTGTGGACTGACGCCATGGTGAAGGCGAAGACGGTGAAGGCAGGATGGCCCTTTGACTGGCTTACGGGCATGGATTACGCACACAAGTCGGAACGCGGCACAATCACCGGACAACTTGTACTGAACGATCCGCAGGCAGCATCCAAGAGCCTGCCGAATCTGACTGTGGGCCTGACGCACGCAAACTACGCGGGAAGCGGCAGCGGATTTCAACTGCGACCTGGGAACGGCAATATCGTAACGTGGCCGCACGACGGGAACTACTACGAGTTCTGGGTTGACGGCACGGCGGATGGGCGATTCACGATTGCCAATGTTCTGCCTGGCACCTATGTGTTGCGCGCATTTGCCAAGGGAGTGTTGGGCGAGTACGACCGGACGGCGAAGGTGACAGTGGAAGCGGGCAAGAAGATCGATTTGGGCAAGATCGACTGGAAACCAGTCCGCTATGGCCAGCAGATCTGGGAGATTGGCTATCCGGACCGCACGGCCGATAAATTCTTCAAGGGCGATGGCTCCAACTACTGGTTGTGGGGCTGGGGCCTGCGCTATAGCGGGCTGTTTCCTAACGACATCACGTACACCATTGGCAAGAGCGACTACCGCAAGGACTGGTTCTTCCAGGAGGTACCGCACTCGACGACTAGCGGATGGTTGAATCCCGCCGCCAAGGACCCGTACAACCAGCATTTTGGCTGGGTCAATATTCCGCCGACCAACGCGGACCCATGGCCACAGTGGGGACGCGGGCGCGCCACTACGTGGACGGTGAAGTTCAACAGGACGAAGGCCTCTCAGGGAACCGCAATCCTGCGCGTGGCGTTGGCTGGTGCCGATGGCACGACCCTGGCTATCGGGGTCAACGGACAGACGGTTGGAACCATCCGCCCTGTTGCCACCAACGCGCTGCGCTACAACACGAACAAGGGCGTGTGGAACCAGTACATTCAGAAGTTCGACGCATCGCTGATGAAGGCGGGCGCCAATGAGATGACGTTCACGGTACCGGCGGGAGACGTTACTACGGGAGTGGTATGGGATTATGTCCGACTTGAGCTGAACGACGGAAGCAAGAGCTATCCTGCACCGCCCGACACTCCGAGGCCGGACTATCCAACTCTGGAATAGGTGGATTGGGTTTGGAATGGGACGACATGGGGAGAACTGTGTATTGGTGTTTGCGAACAGTTAGTTGCCAGCCGCCGGTTATTGATGGATAGTAGTGCAGCGGTACGAAGGAGAGGGCAAATGGCTCGTGTGCTGGTAATGTACAAGACACCGAAGGATGCGGCGGCGTTTGACAAGTATTACTTCGAGACGCATGTTCCGATTGCAAAGAAGCTGCCAGGGCTGAAGAAGTACGAGGTGAACCAGGGATGCGTTGTGTCGCCTGCCGGTGACGGGGGTGTTCATCGGATCGCGATCCTGCACTTCGACAGCATGGCTGCGATTCAGGCAGCGTTTGCCAGCCCTGAGGGACAGGCGGCGGCAGCGGATGTGCAAGTGTTTGCGCCGGAGCCGGGTGCGGTGCAGATTCTGATGTTCGAGGAGCGGCAGGTGTAGGTTCGGGTCGCGGGACGCGGTTGGGATGACGGGTGGGTTGTGGGAACGGGGAGGAAGATGGTCGAGCTGCGCTCGATACCCACTCATGCGATGAGACCGCATGAATGGGGCACCCAAAAACATCCCATGTCTCAGAAGCGAGACATGGGGCACCCATGAATTTGTTCGCGGGGAAAAATAGAAGTACCAAGCGTGGTTCATTTGGGCAGAAGCGCGTACCAACGACTGCCTCGTAGTGTCAGACTAGGTTCCACGGGGCGAGGTCGAGGCACGAGAGTTCGATCCGACACATGGGACGCCCTAATAATTTCAGGGAGTAGAAGCCAATGTCCGAACACACAGACGATCTCCGCATCCACTATCAGGACGACGCACCGCGCGGCGCGCGCATCAAGGTAATCGGCGTAGGCGGCGGCGGGAATAACGCTGTCAATCGCATGATCGCGGCGGGCGTGGAGGGGGTGGAGTTCATCACCGCCAATACGGACATGCAGGCGCTGCAACTGTCGAATGCGCCGGTGAAGCTACAGCTTGGGGTGAAGCTGACGAGCGGACTTGGCGCAGGCGCGAACCCCGACGTTGGACGGCGGGCCGCGCTGGAAGACTCGGACAAGATCATCGAAGCGCTGGAGGGCGCGGACATGGTGTTTGTGACGGCGGGACTGGGCGGCGGGACGGGCACGGGCGCTGCACCGGTGATTGCCAGCCTGGCCAGCGAGATGGGCGCGCTGACGATTGCGGTGGTGACGCGGCCCTTTGCGTTTGAGGGCAAGCGGCGTATGCAGCAGGCCGAGCGCGGGATGCAGGAACTGATCGATTCGGTGGACACGCTGATTGTGATTCCCAACGAAAAGCTGCTTGCCGTGGCGAAGGACGCGGGTTTCTTCGAGAGCTTCCGCATTGCCGACGACGTACTGCGGCAGGGGGTGCAGGGCATCTCGGACATCATCACAATTCCGGGTATCATCAACCGGGACTTTGCCGATGTGAAGACGACGATGGCGGGCATGGGCTACGCGGTGATGGGGACGGCGATCGGGTCGGGCCAGAACCGCGCGATGGACGCCGCGATGGCGGCGATGGCGTCTCCGCTGCTGGAGGCGGGCGCAATCGACGGAGCACGCGGCATCCTGATCAACATAACGGGGTCGAGCAATTTGAAGCTGAACGAGGTGAACGAGGCTTCGACCATCATCCAGAACGCGGCGCACGAGGACTGCAACATCATCTTCGGCGCGGTGCAGGACGAGCGCATGGGCGACCAGGTGAAGATCACGGTGATTGCGACCGGCTTCCGGCACGAGATGCCGGAGCGGCGGGCGCGGATGCTGGCCGAATCAACCTTGATGACGGCGTACGAAGAGGTACCGATCCGTGGCCGCGGCTACGGTGGGCGGGAGACCGCTCCACGCTTTGCCAGTGAGATTCAGGAATCCAGGCAGGCACGCACGCAGCATTCCGTGGCGGCCACACAGCCGATGGAAAACAGCGAATGCATTGCCGAGTACGCAGAGCCGGAATGCGGGTTTGAGGGCGGGCAAAGCTACAACAGTGCACCGACCGAGCCGGAGCTGGTTCCCGTAGCGGCGTCGGTATTCGACGACGAGTTCTTCCGTACGCCTAACGCGCGCCTGCGTCCGGCGGTGGAGCCCAATCCAGCCGATCCGAATCTGGCGGAGAGCGACCTGTGCGACGAGTGCTGCTTCGATGGAGGCACCCAGAGCGCCCATTCTCGGCCCACCGTTCCGGAATACGAACATGAGGAGCCCGCACACGAGGGCCTCTACGCTGGGGCAAGTGCCAGCCATGCGGAGACGCCCGAGACCGATGAACTGGATATACCGGCGTTTCTGCGGCGCAGCAATTAGGCAATATGCGGGAGATTCGCCGGGTCTCAACCTGAACTTCGCAAGGCGGATGCAACCGGCGGGAACGGAACTCCCGTAGAATAGAGATCTGGTTTGAAGAACCAGAGATAACCGTGTAAGCCGGGATAGCACCTCCGAGTGATAGCGTGGGGGTTGCGGGTGGCGTGGAATGTGGGTTGCGGGGCATATCTGGCGTGGATGCCGGACAGCCTGCGGGTGAACTATTTTCATTGCGACGGGTTTATAAGGATAGGCAAGAGAGTTGCATGGTAAGTTAAGCACGGATCGAGGCAGCTATCGGCCCGGCAAGCGAGAGTAACCAGCAACTTGGGAGAAGCTTAGTAATGGCCTTGAAGACACACCGCATGAGTACGATCACGGCCCTGCTGGCAGGAGCGATGTTGTGCGTACCGCTTGCGTTCTCTCAAGCACCCTCGACTACGCCGAGCGCAACCGCCGCAGCCAAGGCCAAGCGATCGAAGGCGACGGCAGCGAAGAAGACTACAGCGAAGAAGACGGCGCGCAAGGCCACCGCGGCCAGGACGGTTGTACAACGGCCTGTCAAGCTGACAAGTAAAGCGACCAGAACGATTTACCCGGCTACCGAATCAAGCTCTCGAACGGTGAAGCGGAGGGGGGTACGAGCGACGATTGCAGCTACGCGCGCCCGGACGTCGACGATTGCGGTGAAGGCGGCTACGGCTACCCGCAAAGGGGCGACTAGCAGCGTACGGGCAATTAAGGCTGTCGGTCGCCGCACACGTCGCTTCGTCGAGCGGTTCACGGCCAGCTCTTTCAGCGACGATGTCACGGTGGGCGATTCGACTGCAGGCGAGGACCCTGTTGTCCGAGCGGCGGCGATCCAGGCGCTGGGCAACCTGAACGGCACGGCGATGGCCATCGATCCGTCGAATGGGCGCATTCTGGCGATGGTGAACCAGAAGCTGGCACTCTCCAGCGGAGCTGAGCCGTGCTCGACCATCAAGATCGCCGTCACGCTGGCTGCGCTGGACGAAGGCCTGATCACGCGGGACACACCGGTCAACCTGGGCGGCCACTATTCGCTGACGCTAACCCCGGCGCTGGCCCACTCGGTGAATCCTTACTTCGAGACACTGGGACGCAAGATGGGCTTTGAACGGGTGAAGCACTACGCCAACCAGTTTGGCCTGGGCGAACTGGCCGGGTACAACATTCCTGGAGAACAATTGGGAGTCTATCCCGACACGGAACTGCCCGCCGCGCAGGGTGGCGTTGGGCGCATGTGCTCCTTTGGGGAAAGCATCTCCATGACGCCGCTGCAACTGGGCGCGCTGGTGTCTGCGATTGCCAACGGGGGAACGCTCTACTATTTGCAGCATCCGCAGACGACGGCTGAGATTGCGTCGTTCGCGCCGAAAGTGAAGCGCTCCCTGGACATTGCTCCTCTCATCCCAGAGATGCGCGACGGACTAGAGGGCGCGGTGAATTACGGTACGGCGCGGTCGCTGCGCACGACGTTCCGCGAATTTCCTGTACTGGGGAAGACTGGGACGTGTTCCAACAACGGTACACGCCTGGGCTGGTTTGCCTCATACGCGGATACGCCAACCGGCCGCATTGTCACCGTCGTGTTTCTGGAGGGCGGGCGGCCTACCTTCGGGCCTAAAGCCGCTGAGGTGACTGGACAGATGTACCGGGCCCTGTGGGACAACAGCTACTTTGCCCCCAAGACGCCTCAAGTTGCTACATCGGTTCGCTCTGTCCACGCTAACCCATGAAGAAAGTGGTAGATGGCTGGTAGTAAACATGTTCATTCGGCCGCGTGTGCAGGCTTGGCCGAAGGGTGAAAATTCCCCCTATCCAGCAGGAGCGGTTCTTGCTATGATCCGTGAACAGCTCTGCCATCCACCCCATGGAGCGGCGGTTGCACACTAGCTGTTGGAGCCAGGCCTCCGGTCCCTTTGGGCTGGAAGCGAGCCTAACGGATAGGACCAGGAGAGGCCACTGCCCTAAAACAGGGCATGCACCGCCAGCATCCGGCGATTTAGGATGTTTTCTTGCATATCTTTGTGTTATAAAGAAAGATGGAGTATTAGCCAATGAAGTTCTACCGCCAATTTTTGGCGGTGCTGGTGATCCTATTGATCGCCACGCATCCCGCATTCGCCGGCATCCCTGATGGGGGCGGTGGCGGCGGTGCGCCTGAAATTGACCCAGCAATGGGGATGGGAGCGTTGGCATTTTTGAGTGGCGCCATCCTTGTAATACGGGGCCGCGTCAGGCGCTGATCCGAGTTCACGGTTTTGTAAGGAACATTAAATCTTTGCCGGATAAGGATTCCATCATCACGCGGGGCGGGTGGTCGAGAATCCTCGGCAATACTATCTATGCGCGCTGTTGGTGGACGGCCTGCATATTGATGCTGGAATGCGTTCTGGTGACCGCACTGCCTCATCCGTGGTTACAGGGGCAGAGCGGATATACGGCCCTGGGGCAGCCAGTCACACTCGACCCCTTACCCTTTCGCTGGCTACAGGCGCGGACTGTTACCACCTCGACTATTTTTTTCTGTGTGGCGCTGCTGTTTTTCGGGCGGGAAAAACTGAAGGCGCTGCGATGGAGCGTTTCTCCGCTGCACAGGGGATGGGCTGTACTGCATGCGTGCGTTTTGGCCGCGTTCGTCAAGACCGATTATTTCCTGACGAACTCCGTGCCGCCGGGCACGGCACTACAACATGGGGTGTTGGGCGTCTGGTACGGGTTGCTGTTGCTATTTCCGGTCACGCTGGGCGGGGCGCTGATTTATCTTTCCAAGCCGCTGTCTCTGATTCGCAGCCTGGGCAACGCATGGGGCCTTGCGGCAATGTGCGACTTGCTGATGATGTCCGTGCGCAGTCTGTTGATTATTGCGTGGGACCGCCCGAACTCATGGCTTGGACATCGGTTGCAGGCGGCAACCTTTCATGGCGTTACCGTGTTGCTAAACCTGTTCTACCCCACGGTGTTCCGGGACCCTGGACATTTTATGGTTGGCACCAGCGTATTTTCCGTCATTGTTGCGGACCAATGTTCCGGGGTGGAAGGACTGGCGCTGATGTTGAGCCTGACCGTGGGCTGGCTGCTGTATATGCGGAACGAGTTGCGGCTACGCCGGGCGTTGCTGCTGGTGCCGATCGCTCTTTACCTGAGTTGGCTGCTGAACATGGTTCGGATCGCCACGCTGATCGGGATTGGAAATGCAGGGTATACGGCGATAGCATTGGGCGGCTTCCATACCCAGGCGGGATGGATTCTATTCAGTTTCGTCGGGCTGGTCTTCCTGATCACGGTCAATAATGTCTCCTGGTTTCGACGGGCACCGCCGGCCACAGCGAAACTGCCGGCCCAGGAAGCGCATGGGGACAGCGCCGGGGTCAACGTTGCCGCGGTGTACATGCTGCCCTGGCTTGCGATCCTGGCCGCGGGACTGCTGGCGCAGGCTGCGTCGGACGGATTTGAATGGCTCTATCCGATTCGTCTGCTTGCGGCGCTTGCGGTATTTTTCGTCTACCGCAGCCACTACCGGCAGATGGATTGGCGCTTCAGCTGGCTGGGTCCGGCAGCCGGTGTTGTGGTATTTGCATTCTGGATAGCGATCGACCACTGGATTGGCGAGAGTATGACGGGCCGGGATGCAGCCGGCAGCGGAGTGATCCTGACCAGCGTAGCCGAGGGGTTGGCGCGGCTGAGCGCAGGCCAGCGCGCGATATGGATCGCGTTGCGGACACTGGCCGCCGTGGTGACGGTGCCGCTGGCAGAGGAGCTGGCGTTTCGCGGATATATCGCTCGCCGATTTATGTCGGCCGATGTGGAGAGCATTCCCTACGCAAGTCTGAGTATGTTTGCAGTGATTGGCAGTTCGCTTACCTTTGGCATTCTGCATGGCAGAATCTGGTTGGCGGGGGTGCTGGCCGGGGTGGTGTTCGCAGTGGTTGCGAAGCTGCGTGGCCGGTTGGGCGATGCGGTGGTAGCGCATGCAACGGCGAACCTGTTGCTGGCGCTGTGGGTGATCACGCGCGGCGACTACACGCTGTGGTAAGTCTTAAGGTTTGATCAGCCACATTGCCCAACTTGCCGCCACTGTGCCGACGATGAACATGGCAAAGCAGAGAGCGGCGAAGCGGATCATTTTCTTTGGCTCAGCGCGCTGGGTGATACCGAAGACGATGGAGGTGAAGAGCGAAAACAGCAACACGGCGCTGAAGTGGGAAAGGGTCATGATTGCTTCCTTCCGCTGGCCAGCGAGTGGGCATCCACGGCTGCGACGATATTGAGCAGGCCGGCGACGACGATGAACTTCGACCCATAATCAGCAACCGCGACCAGCACGGGTGCCTGTCCCCAGCCCAGTAGGCGCGCCAGGAAATATAGCAGTCCGGAGCCGAGGTCGCCGGCAAAGCCAAGCATGTCGAGCGGCTCGCCGGTATTGGGCGTATAAACCTTGCCAGCAAGCGCGATCCCGATGGCAAACATCCCCACGATGGAAACCATCAGCAGCGCGGCGCGTACCCACTTGCCCAGCAGCAGATGTCCAGCGCCTGGAACCAGCCAGCCCGCTACCAGCGCCAACGCCGGAGACACACTGCTGGAGTCTGCGTCACTGCTGCCATTCTTGCCAACGGTCGCCTCAGGCGCCTGAACTTTGGTAGTCATGCAAACCCATCATACCAGCCGATTGCTGCCTTGTTGTGAGCATGCGAGTTCGGGCCTGGGAAACTGGCGGGGCAGAGGCAGGGACGATGCGACTTGGCAATCCTGCTTCATGCGTAGAGAATCATCTAGCCAGAAAGAAATCGCCAAACAAGTAGCGAGAGGAATGGAAGATGACCCACATGAAGCATGAATTCGCACGCACCGTGTTGCAACGCATTGCATTTGTCGCCCTTGCCGCAGGACTTACGACTTGCGCCACGGCCCAGGTCACGCCCTCAGCCGCAACCGCCGCGGCGTCCGCCACGGCCGCGCCAACCCAGACGCCGCCGATGAATGGTATCGCCCACATCGCCATCCGCGTTCAGAGCATCGCCGACTCGCTTGCTTTCTACAACAAGCTTGGCTACCAGCAGGCGTTTGCGTGGACGCGCGGCGATGTGACGACGCAGTCGTTCGTCAAAATCAATGACACGCAATATATCGAGCTATACCCGACTGGGCCGACGGGGCCGCCGAGGACACCCGCGCCGGATGCCGCGCAGGCAACCGCACCGGCCCCGGCACGGCCGCCCACGCCGAGCACATCCAGCTTCACCCATCTATGTTTTGAAGGCGCGGACCTTCATGCGCTCCACGATTTTTATGTTGCCGAGGGTCTGACACCCAGTCCGGTAAATACGGCCCAGGCGGGTAATCTGCTATTTACCATGAAGGGACCGCAACAGCCCACCTTCGCGCAGAACATCGAGTACACGCAGTACATGCCGGGGTCGAAGCATACGCTGGACTTCGGGCAGCACATGAGTGCGGACCGCGTTGCCGACAAGATGATCTCGGTGACTCTGGCCATGCAGGACCCGGCGGCGGCGCGCGAGTACTACCTGACCAAGCTCGGCTTTAAGCCCGACACCAAATACAAAGGCTTGCGTAACTTCCTCGATCTCCCCGGCAACTCCGGCGAGATGGTAGAGATCGTTCCCGCAGCAAGCCTTGGCATAGTATCCAAAATCCTGCTGACCTCGCCCGACATCCGTAAGTCGGGACAGTTGCTGAAGGCCAAGGGCGTCGCATTTACCGATGGCGACACCCTTACCGTTACAGATCCCGACGGCAACATTATGGAGATTATTCCTCAGCGATGAGGGCGCACATGGGCAGGACCCGCGACGGCAACATCCTAAGTATTGTGCAGGCCAACCAGCGACGCGGCAGTATCCATGACGCTACATAAAGCTCTGACGCGCGCCACGCAGCAGCTTGACGCGTGCCCCGATCTGCGCGCCGACGCTGGCCGCGACGCCGCGTGTCTGCTTCGCCACGCGCTGGGAATCTCACAAGCAACGATGCTGGCCGATCCGGCGCGAGTGCTTACTCCGGATCAGCAGGTTGCCTACGAAGCGATGGTTCTGCGCCGCGCAGCCAATGAGCCCATCCAGTACATCATCGGCGAGCAGGAGTTCTATGGGCTTGCGCTGCGGGTAACGCCTGCCGTCCTGATTCCTCGGCCGGAGACCGAGCAACTGGTTGAGGCTGTGTTGGGGCAGGTGAAACGGGCGGGGTTGAATTCCACGATGCGCATTCTGGACGTGGGCACCGGATCGGGAGCCATCGCCATCGCTCTCGCATACCACCTGCCCAGTGCACAGATCGCCGCGGTCGATCTCTCGAGTGCGGCGCTTGAAGTTGCCGCTGCGAATGCCGCGCGGCACGGACTTGCGGAGCGCATTCGATTTCTGGAATCCGATCTGCTGGACGCACTGTCGGACGGTGAAACATCGTGGGATGTGATCGTTTCCAACCCGCCTTATGTTCCTACGGCGGATCGCGAGAGTCTTCATCCGCAGGTGCGCGACCATGAGCCAGCCGCCGCGCTGTTCGCAGGTGCGGACGGGTTGGACATTTATCGCCGCCTGATCCCGCAGGCGCGCGCCGCGCTGCGGCCCAACGGGCTGCTCGCTCTGGAGATTGGGCACGGCCAGAAGGCGAGTATTGCTTCTTTGTTGAGCGACTGGAAGGAACTTCGTTTTCTCGACGATCTACAGCAGATTCCTCGCATCGCCCTTGCGCGCAGGCCGTAAGTCCTACGCGGGCCAGAGCCAGGCCGCGCCACGAACTCCGCTGGCATCGCCGTGCATTGCCTTCAGCACTGGAGTCGCCAGCGCTCCGCCGCCAAACAGATGGCGCGCAATCAGCGCGGGCAGGTGGGCGTAGAGGCGATCGAGATTGGATAGCCCACCGCCGATGACAATCACGTCCGGGTCGAGCAGATTCACCGCTGAAGCCAGCGCGCGACCGATGCGATCTTCCAGGCGCACGATGCTGGCCTCGGCGGCTACATCGCCGGCCTCTGCCGCGGCGACAATTTCCGGACCGGTGAGTTGCATGCCGGTGACTCGCTGATGGTCGTGCGCAAGCCCGGTTCCTGAGATCCAGGTCTCGAGGCAGCCATGCTGGCCGCAGAAGCAGAGTGGGCCGGGCAACTCATCGGGCGTGGCCCAGGGCAGGGGATTGTGCCCCCACTCGCCGGAGACACCGTTCGGCCCCACGCGAACCTCCCCACGGACGCTGATGCCGCCGCCGCAGCCCGTTCCGAGGATGACCGCGAAGACCATCTCCGCGCCGGTCGCCGCGCCATCGGTGGCCTCGGAGACGGCCAGGC
>CAIZFH010000303.1 GCA_903932155.1 uncultured Granulicella sp.
CGACTCCCGCGCCATGGGCGGCACAGGCCTCGGTCTCTCCATCTGCCGCGCCATCGTCGCCCAGCACAGAGGACGCATCTGGGCCACCAGCACCCCAGGAACAGGCTCAGCCTTCCACTTCACTCTTCCCACTCTGCCAGCCAGCAACCTACTCTAGCAATTTCATGCGCCGCCCCTATCGCAACTCCACGCGCATCGTATCGCCATCCGCATCCATATACGTCACCTTGCTGCCTGTCATCGAAACATTCGGATCGTATCTCCCTTTGCCCTTCCCGCTGTTGCCATTCCAGTTCAGTGGAATGATGGAAGCGTGATCGGTGTCGGTCAGGCATGCCATCCAGCGCAGGCACATCAGCCGATCCGGCGTCCCCGGCATTTTGTTCCAACCCTGCAGCAAAGTGCGGTACTCCCCCGGTTCCGCATCCTGCCACAACAGCACGTCGTTCGAGTAGTTGATGAAGACCTGCACCCCGCTCTGCTTCACATCGTTCTTGGTGACCGTTGCCAGCGGGTCGCGCACATAAATGCGCTGACGATTCACCGCAATCAGAGCCAGCAACGCCACTAACATCAGCAGCAAGAATATCTTCATTGCACCCCTCGAACCTGGCGCCTAGTACCTGGCGCCTAGTACCTCAATCACTTCTTGTCCTTCTCCTCGTGATACTCCTGCTCGGTGTTGATCTCCCACAGCGCCTGTTTGTTCACCTTACCAGCAACCAACCCATCCACCACATGCATCGCGGTCAGCATGCTGTGGTCCTGGTTGTTGTACTTATGCATCCCGTTGCGTCCCACTAGAAACATGTTCTCGATGCGGTCGGTAAACGTCTTCAACTCTTCAAAGCGATCGTAGGTGCCGAAGTACGCGGGGTAGGTCTTCGGCACGCGCACTACATGTCCATCGCTCACGTCCCCCGCATCCAGTATGCCGATCTTCGCCACCTCGCCAATCGCAAACTTCTTCACTTCCTCGTCGCTCATCTTCCACAGATCGTCAGTGTCGTAGCAGAAATACTCCAGCCCAATCCACACCTTCCCCGCCTCGCTCACCAGGTATGGACTCCAGTTGTTGAAGATCTGCAGCCGCCCCAACAGCACGTCCGGCTCCTGAATATAGATCCATGTATCCTTCAGCAGGCCGCCATCCGGTTCCGTCACCTTAAGCCTGTCTACCAGCAGTCCTACCGTAATGAAGTCGCGATACTGCAGTCCGTCGCTCACCTCCAGCACGTTCGCCGGAATCGGCGTCTGCATCGCCCGCAGCAGTTCGCGCATCGGCATGGTGGAGAAGAAATAATCCCCCGCAAACGTCCTGCGCTCCCCGTCCGCGCGCACCGCCTCAATCGACGTAACCTTCAGCTCGCATCCCTCTGTGAAGTGGATCTTATCCACTCGCCATCCCGTATGGATTTCGCCGCCCTTCTGCCGGATCAACTCCGCCACGTGCTCCCACAGTTGTCCAGGGCCGTACTTCGGATACATGAAGCGTTCGATCAGCGAGGTGTCCGTATCCTTCTGCGACAGATCCCCGCCCTCGCCCCTGCCGCGGAACAGCTTCTTCACAAAGTGCTTCACCGCGCTGGTCAGCGACAGTCCTTTGATGCGTTGCGCCCCCCACTCCGCCGATATCTCATGGCACGGCGTGCCCCACACCTTCTCCGTGTAGCTCTTGAAGAACGTCAGGTACAGTTCGCGCCCGAAGCGGTTGATCAGAAAATCTTCCAGGCTCTTCTCCGGCTTAATCTGGCGCACCCGCGATATCGCGTAGCTCGTACCCACTCGTACCATGCGCACTACGCCCAGGTTCTTGAGGGTTGTCGCCGTCAGCGTGATCGGATAATCGAAGAACTTCCGCAGATAGTAGATGCGGCTGCGCCTTGGCCGGATCAGCATCACCAAATCTGGATCGGCAGGCTCCGCCACCGCAATCGTCTCGGCAACATCTACCGCTGCGACTGCGGCCTTCTCATCCACTTCAGGGCCACTCTCCCCGTGGTGCAGCGTTCCAAATCCGCGCAACGGTCCCAAGCCGCGCAGCGGAGGTTCTTCTTCCAACCGCGCTGGCACCGTCACCACCCGCCGCTTCCCCTGGTAACTGATCTCCGCCGTCTGGCTCGGTGCTTCCGGCTCCTTCATATCCGGAGGCAGCAACTCCATCCACCACTGCATCACCCGGTCGCTCTTCGAGAAAAATCGATGCCCCCCAATGTCCATCCGGTTGCCCTTGTACCGGATCGTCCGCGAGATGCCGCCAATCTCTTCGCTCGCCTCCAGAATCACAGGAACAATGTCCGTACGCCGGAGCAGTTCCAGCCCCGCCGTTAATCCCGCCGGTCCAGCCCCAATAATGACCGCCCTCTTAGCCATCCGAGTCCCTGTCTCCATCCATCCTGGATTGGTGCTGTGAGTTTAGCAGGAGCAGCAGGAAGCAGAACCTCCGGGAACCACGGACAGTACACACATCCTGTTCCCCCAATATCCCAGTGCCAACAAACACGCCGCCCATGCTGAGAGGTTTCTCCGCCAGAAACGTCTAAGATGGACAGAGCCTTTAATGTCGAGTGCAGAATTGCTCTTCGTAGCATGGGCCAATACCGTTCCAGAATTGAGTTTGTACTTCTATGGCTGAGTTCGTAGTCAGGTTGGCAGATGAGCGGGGCCGGGTGCAGGAGCAAACGCACACCGCAGCCACCGAAGAGGAGCTGCGCGCAAAATTCACCCAGGCCGGGTACTACGTCTACTCGGTCAAGGCGCGTAGTCTGCTGGCGGGCTCCGGCAAGGCCAAGAAGGTCAAGCTGGAGACATTCCTCGTCTTCAACCAGCAGTTCCTCACCCTTATCCGCGCTGGCCTTCCCATCCTCGGCTCCATCGAACTGCTTGCCCGGCGCCAGAAGATCCCCCACTTCCGCGCCCAACTGGAAGACGTCGCCACCCGTGTCAAGAACGGCGAGTCCATCTCCGAAGCCTTCGTGGCCCAGGGCGGATTTCCCATCGTATATACCACCACGCTGCTGGCAGGCGAGCGCTCCGGCAATCTGGAAGAAGTCCTGCAACGCTACCTGGACTTCCAGCGCGTCAGCCTCACCTTCCGCAAAAAGCTCATCGCCAGCCTCATCTATCCCGCCGTGTTGGTCGTCATGGTCATCAGCCTCTTCATCTTTCTCATCACCTATGTCGTTCCAAAGTTCGCGGAGTTGTACGAGCAGCTCGGAACCAAACTTCCCGCCATCACCTCCTTCCTCCTCGAACTAGGCAAGCAAGCGCAGGTTTATGGAATCTACGCC
Organism: uncultured Granulicella sp.; assembly: GCA_903932155.1. GTDB lineage: Bacteria > Acidobacteriota > Terriglobia > Terriglobales > Acidobacteriaceae > Edaphobacter. The sequence continues at coordinate 3,291 of CAIZFH010000303.1, forward strand.
GTCGTGGTCTTCGTCATCGCGGTCTTTCTCTTCATCCGATGGATCAAAACCGACGCCGGTGCCAATGCGGTCGATCGCATTCGCATAGGCCTACCCCTCATTGGCCCCGTCTGGCTCAAGTACCAGGTCGGCCTCTTCGCGCGCACCCTTGCCACCCTGCTCACAGGCGGCCTGCCCCTGGTGCCATCGCTGGAAACAGCCGCCCGCTCCATCGGCAGCCGTCAGATCAGCAACGCTGTCTTCCGCGGTGTGGAAACAGTACGCGAAGGCAAGGGCCTCTCGGTCAGCCTCGCCGCCACTAAGCTCATTCCAGAACTGGCCGTCGAGATGATCGAGGTCGGCGAAACCACCGGAGCACTGCCCCAGATGCTCAACTCCGTCGCAGAGTTCTTTGAAGAGGACGTGCAGACCAACCTCACCGCCGCCATGAGCCTCATCGAGCCCATCATTCTCATTGTGATGGGCATCGTGGTCGCCACCATCCTCATCTCCCTCTACCTCCCCATCTTCAGCATGAGCTCAGGTACCGGCCCGGGCGGAACCTAGCCGCGTAGTAAGCTGTTGGTGTGGAATTTGAATGGGACGAAGTCAAGGCGCGTAGTAACCTGAAGAAGCACGGTATCTCTTTCCCGTATGGCACGCGTGCCTTCCTCGATCCGCAGCGTTTCGAGCGAGCAGAGCGGGCAGTGGAGTATGGAGAAGAGCGTTGGTCCATCACGGCTTTGGTCGAGCAAGTGGAGATTGTTGTCGTATTCACAGAACGCGGCGAAACAATACGAATCATCTCCGCGAGAAGGGCGACTCCAGATGAGAGAGCAGAATACTGGAAAGACCGTTAGATTCACACTGGACCCTGCGAATCCGCCTCAGTTGACTGCAGAACAGCGCCAGAGGTTGGAATCCATGCGAGACAAAGATATCGACTTGAGCGATATTCCGTCGCAAGCCGGCAAGCCGGGATGGCGACCGGGACTCTTCGGTGCAGGCGTCTCCGACCTACGCCGTGCGGCACTGCGGGAGGGGATTCTGCTGCTCGATGATGACGTTGTCGAAGGCTTCCGCAAAATTGGAGACAATTCACCGCAAAAGATGAACGCAGTCCTGCTCGAATACTTGGTCTCGCACCGCAAGTCCGCCTGAACAACCCCTGTAGCGAACATAGTCCCATTGCGGTGGTTCTCCGCAACCCTACACCGGCAGCGCTCCCGCCGTATCCCGCCCAATCGCAATCACGAAGTAGTTGGCATTCGTCGTACCCACATTGGTCAGTCC
>CAIZFH010000304.1 GCA_903932155.1 uncultured Granulicella sp.
ACATAAAAGCTTTACACAGATAATTGAATACTTTAGTTAGTTTGCGGGTTAACTCTCCCATGACCCAGGATCCGCCGAATTGATGCACAGCCCGGATTTCTTGCTTGCATAGAACTTGTCATAATGTAGAATCCCCGTAGTTCGTACATAAAAGCTTTACACAGATAATTGAATACTTTAGTTAGTTTGCGGGTTAACTCTCCCATGACCCAGGATCCGCCGAAGAAGATTCTCATCACAGGAGCTGCCGGCTTTCTCGGCTCCCACCTCGCCGACGCCCTCCTGGCTCTGCCCGGTGGCCATTCAGTCCTCGGCGTCGATAACCTCTCCACCGGCAACCTCGCCAACCTTCAGCATCTCGCCCTGGAGCCCCGCTTCACCTTCCTCCAGCACGACATAACTCTCTCCTTCGACCCCGGCCCGGTCGACTACATCTTCAACTTCGCCTCGCCCGCCAGCCCCGTAGACTACGCTCGCCTCGGCCCCGAGACACTTCTTGTCGGCTCAACCGGCACCGTCAACACACTCAATCTCGCCCGCAAGTACAACGCCGGCTTCCTCCAGGCCTCCACATCCGAATGCTATGGCGATCCCGAGATCCATCCCCAGGTGGAGAGCTACTGGGGCAACGTCAACCCCATCGGCCCGCGCTCCGTCTACGACGAAGCAAAGCGCTTCTCCGAGGCTGCCGTCGCCGCATGGCACCACTACTATGGCGTCGACACCCACATCGTCCGCATCTTCAATACCTACGGCCCGCGCCTTCATCCTAACGATGGCCGCATCATCTCCAACCTCATGATGCAGGCCCTGGCCGGCAAGCCCCTCACCATCTACGGCGATGGCCTACAGACACGCAGCTTCTGCTACGTCTCAGACCTCATCGAAGGAATCATTCTTCTGGCTCACTCCGAGGAACACGACCCGGTCAACATCGGCAACCCCACCGAGTTCACCATGCTCAAGTGCGCCCAGGAGATTCTCACGGTCACCGGCTCCAACTCTCCCATCGTCCACCAGCCCCTGCCCCAGGATGATCCCGTCCGCCGCTGCCCCGACATCGGCAAAGCCCGAACCCTGCTCAACTGGGAACCAAAGATCTGCCTTTGCGAAGGTCTCCAGAAATCCCTCGCCTACTTCCAGTCCTGCCTCGCCGCCCAATCCAAGTGACGCTCCCAATATAAGGTTTGTCATTCGAAGTGTAACGAAGCCGGGTGCCCCATCCTTTGCAGTTTCACCGCAAAGGGTGGGTTATCGAGCGAAGCTCGACCGCCTTACCTAACCTCAATCAAAATTGTCATTCTGAGCGCAGCGAACGGTGTTCCCGGCCAGCTTGCTGGCTGGGGCAGGAAGAATCCCCGCATTTTGCTGCTAGTACGATGGTCTGCACAATTGTCGAACTAACCCTTACGGCGCCTTTGTCTTCAACTTCGGAAAGAACGTCACCTGCACCGCCACCGTATTGTCGCTCTGCGCCCCGGTCATGTAGATCGGTGCCTTCCACCCCTCGTGCTGGAACCAACCGTTCACCTCCACGTCCGGCCCGATCCGCTTCACCACATTGATCCGAAACTGGTTCTGCGTCGTCCCGCCGGCGATGAAGTCCTTCGCCGTCTTCTTGTTCAGATACTCCACCTGCACCCACTCATTGCCACTCAGGTGCCACGTCAGCCACGCCTGCCCGCCCTTCGCCTCGCGCCCGATCCAGTCGCCCAGGATGTTTCCCTTGTTGGTATAACCCTGTCTCTGTACCGCATCTTCGATGTACTCGTTGCTCCCTTGCTGGCACACCAGCGTGGAACAGTCGGTGGACACGCCCTCTACCCGAAGGTCCAGCCGTTTCAATCCTGGAAACTGTGACAGATAGATTCCCGGCCGGTACGCCGCCCGCCGCGGAGCAGACACTGGAGTCAGATCGTCATGCGCCTCAGAGTCCGCGTACAGTGTCACATAGTTGCGCACGAACGGAAGCCGGTAGCTGAAGTTGAACGCCGAGAACCGCGCCCCCGGGTCGTTCCGCGAGAACTTCTCTCCTGCATTCGTGTCGTTGGTGTCGAAAAATCCCTTCAGGAACGTACGAACCGTCACCGGTTCGTGGCCCTTGCCGCCGAAGATCACCGTCCGTTGGAAACCGAACTGGAAGTTCGCCGTCGGCTGGAAGCTGAACATATCGGAGTGGACCCAGTCGTCGTTGGGATCGGTATGTCCTTTCAGGCTCCCGTAGAAAAAGTCATAGCGCACCGGCCCCAGCCAGCGCGACAGATACTTGATCTTGATCGGTTCGATCCGGTTGATGCGGAAGGAGTAAATGTTCTCTGCATTGTTCGACCAATCCATCGCGCCGCCCATCCCAGGCCCCAGCCAAGCGTCCGACTTGCCCAGCGATATCTCATGTCCAAGGATGTGGTACGAAAGCGTAGCCTCCACCAGCCGGAATGGGTTTGCGGTCGCAATCGGCCCCGATGGAATCGTCGCCTGCGGATCGTTCGGTGGCGCAAACGTGATCTCATCCAGCAGCGAAATCTTCTGCGATAGCGCCTGAGAATAGCCCGTCGCACTCGGTGCATGCTCGTATTCGCCGCGCACATATAGCGACCACGGCCCCTGTTCGTTCAGCGTCGAAAATCCCGTGCTGTTGTTCAAGCCCGTCTCATGCGGTCTGCCGTAGTCGTTGAAAAACGTCTGCCCTACGTGATAGCTGTCCGTCAGGATCGGTCCCGAAATCCCCATCATTCGCGTATACACCGACTGCAACCCGTAGACCGTACCGCGTTCCGTCTTGTCCGTGATCTCCTCGTCCGTCAGTTCCGACAACAACGCCGCCAGAATCTCCTGTGCCTGTCCATCGTTGCCGGTCAGGATCGCGCCCTCCGACCCCTGCAGCATGTGCAGCACGCTGCGTCGAGTATAGGGACGCATCGACAGATACATACTGTCCACATAGCCCAGCGAGTAGAGACGCAGCATCGCCGGATACACCCAGCTATCTACCGGAATATACGGACTGCCGTCTGGGTCGCTATGGTCCAGGCCCCCATATGCAGGCATGGCTGTATAAGGAGTCTGAGGCGTCGGAGGCAATGCGCTCACCACCGGCGCGGGAGCCTTCTGTGGCGTTGGCACTGCCTGCGGAGTCACAGGCTGCTGCCGATAGCCCGGCACTGACTGTAGTTTGTCCGCTCCCTCCTTGGTAGGCGTGGGTACCACCGCAGGAGTCTGCGCGGTCGTCTGCGCTGCCTGCGCCGTCCCTGCACTAGGACTCAGCACTAGACACAGACCCGCTATGCCCGTAACCAACCCAGAGCCAACTCTCCGCACACGCACTTCGGAACTGTGCTCCATCGTCCTCTCAGTGTAACTGTGTGCGCTTCCGTTGGCGGTCGTTTTCTACCTCGCAATCCGCTTTGCGAATCGCTTCGCCTCGCGCTCCATCCAAGCCCTACTCCCCACGCCGCGTTGCAACAGAGTACGCTCCAGCCCCACAATCGCATCCTGTGCCGCTACCCGCTTGCCCGCTCTTTCCAGCACAAACGGCACACACTCGATCAGCGCCGGTCCGCCTCCAATGCGAGCATGTCCAATCGACTCCTGCGCCACGCGATAGATCGCCACCGCATCGTCCGCGTCCACAAAAATCGCAGGAACTCCACAGCTCAGCGCCAGCTTGCTCACTCCGCCTGCCCTAGCCCTATGCGTATTTCCGTCCCGCATTGATATTGATGGAAGAACAGCAAAGATCACTGGTAGTTCATGATTCGACGAGAACTTCAAGCATTTCTTCCACAAGAAAGCCGTCAGCTCATCCGCCAACACATACACCACCACCACCTCAGCCTGCCGACCCGTACTCGTCTCTGCTCCCTCCTCCGCAGTGTCCTTTGTCCTAGCCTTAGCCCTTGCCCGCGCAGCCGCAGACTTCAAGGCTGCCGCTGCGCCAAGTGCCGTCCAAAGCCGTTCCGCGCCGTCCTCCGCACCTGGCAACCGCCCCGCAACTCCGCTCTGCGCAGTCGCCTCGCGAACTCCCGCCCTACGCCTGCCAACCCGCGCAGCCTTTCCATGCTGTAGAACCGTATCCAGTCCAGTACCACGCAAATACTCAACCGCGCTGCCCGTCAGCGCATCGCTCACCAGGTCGCCCGGCCCAAGTCCGGCCGTCGCGCTTACCAGGCACGCCTCCAGCCCGAAGACTCTTACCGGTTTCGCTCCCGCTGCTGCCGCCCGCGCACGCTTCGCCGCCGGGAGTGCCTTTTCCAGCGCCCGTGCCTGCGCCATCGCAAGATAGATCTCCCGCAGCCGCGCATTCGGAATCAGAGGATTTTCCCACGCGGCCTTTGCGTCCGCCTGATTCGCATCCGGTTTCGCCAGCTTTGCCCCCGAGTCTTCCCGCTTCGCTTCTGCTTCCAATTGCGTGGCCCCTGTCTCCAACGATCTACCTACTATCTCTGCCCGTTCTCCCTCAAGCCCGCGCCGGGTCTTTGGCCTCGCAATCGATGCCCAGCTCAGCCAGTGCTGCCTGGGCCTTCTTCCCCTTGATCTTACCCTCGCGCGCCAGCCGCGACAGGGTCGCTCCAACCACCGACTCCGCGTTCACCTCAAAGTGCCGTCGCAGATGCGCGCGGTTGTCGCTCCGTCCAAAGCCGTCTGTCCCTAGTGTCACCAGCCGGCATCGGCCCTCGCTCTGCAACCATGGAGCAAGCACGTCGGGCAGCGACTTCATATAATCGCTCGCCGCAATGATCGGCCCCTTCGCTCCTGTCAGCGCTGTCTCGATGTATGTTTTCTTCTCAGCCTCCGCCGGATGCAGCCGGTTCCATCGCTCGGTCGCAATCGCCTCGCGCCGCAGTTCGGTATAGCTGGTCACGCTCCAAACGTTCGCCGCAATCTGGTACTTCTCCGCCAGAATCTGCTGCGCCCGCAACACCTCATTCAGAATCGCTCCCGATCCGAACAACTGCACCGTAGCCTCCCCGCTCGCAGACGCCCGAATCTTGTAGATTCCCTTCAGAATCCCCTCCGCCGCTCCCTCAGGCATCGCCGGCATGGGGTAGTCCTCGTTGTACATCGTTAGGTAGTAGAAGCAGTCGTCGCCCTTCTCGTACATCCGCCGGATGCCGTCCTGCAGCACGACCGCCATCTCGTACATGTACGCCGGATCGTAGCTCACGCACGTCGGAAATGTGCTGGCCAGCAAGTGGCTATGCCCGTCCTGGTGCTGCAGTCCCTCGCCCAGCATGGTCGTCCGTCCCGCCGTTCCGCCCATCAGGAACCCCTTACAGCGCGCGTCCGCAAACGCCCACACCAGGTCCCCAATTCGCTGGAACCCAAACATCGAGTAATACATATAGAAGGGAATCATAGGAATCTTGTACGTCGAGTAGGCCTGCCCCGCGGCCGTAAAAGAAGCCATCGATCCTGCCTCTGTGATCCCTTCCTCCAGAATCTGTCCGTCCTGCGCCTCGCGATAGTAGAGCAGCATGTCCGCGTCGTGCGGCGTATAGCGCTGTCCCTCCGGAGCGTAGATCCCCACCTGCCGGATCACAGACTCCAATCCGAATGTCCGTCCCTCATCCGGCACAATTGGCACTATCTGCTTTCCGATATCCGGATGCTTCAGCAGGTGGCGCAGGATCGAGATATATCCCATCGTCGTCGATACGGCGCGTCCACCCGAGCCAGCCATCCACTCGTTGAAGTAATCCAGTCCCGGAGCCTTGAACTCCACCGTCGGCATCGACCGTGTCGGCATATACCCGCCCAGTTCGCTGCGCCGCTCCTGCATGTACACCATCTCCGGCGAGTCCTGCGGAGGCCGGTACGGCGTCCCTTGTTTCGCCGACTCCACCGGAATCGGAATGTTGAACCGCTTCACAAACGCCGCCAGCCCTTCGTCCGTCAGCTTCTTCTCCGAGTGGGTTGCATTGCGCGATTGCACCGACCCCATCCCGTACCCCTTCACCGTCATCGCCAGCACCACCGATGGCCCTCCCTTGTGCTCCATCGCGCGCTTGTACGCGTTGTACACCTTGATCGGGTCATGCCCCCCGCGATGCAGGCTCGTCAGTTGTTCGTCTGTATAGTCCTTCACCATCTCCAGCAGCTCGGGATACTTGCCGAAGAAGTGCTGCCGAATATAGGTCCCGCCCTTCGCCTTGTAGGTCTGCAAGTCGCCGTCCACGCACTCTTCCATCCTCTTCAGCAGCAGCCCGTTCGTGTCGCGCGCAAACAGCGGGTCCCAGTCCGCCCCCCAGATCACCTTGATTACGTTCCACCCGGCCCCGGTAAACACGCCCTCCAGCTCGTCGATGATGCGCTTGTTACCGCGCACCGGCCCATCCAGCCGCTGTAGATTGCAGTTCACCACAAAGATCAGGTTGTCCAGCTTCTCCCGCGCACCTAGAGAGATGGCGCCCAGCGTCTCCACCTCATCCGTCTCGCCGTCACCCACAAACGCCCATATCTTGCGCGCAGTCTTCTCAATCAACCCACGGTTCTCCAGATAGCGCATGAAGCGTGCCTGGTAGATCGCATTCAGCGGTCCAATCCCCATTGACACTGTGGGAAAGTTCCAGAAATCCGGCATCAGCCACGGATGAGGGTAACTCGACAGCCCCGGCTTATCGCGCAGCTCATGGCGGAAGTTCTTCAGGTGATCGTCGTTCAGCCGCCCCTCAAGGTACGCCCGTGCATACACTCCAGGCGATGCGTGTCCCTGAAAGTAAATCAAGTCTCCCGGAAGCTCGCGTCCGTCCACCCCCGTATACTTCGCGTGGAAGAAGTGGCTGTAGCCCACCTCCAGAAGTGTCGCAAGTGACGAGTAGGTTGAGATGTGCCCGCCAATTCCCGGGTCCTTCTTGTTCTGTCCATGCACCATTGCCATGGCGTTCCAACGGATCAGCGCCTTGATCCGCTGCTCCATCTCCCGGTCTCCGGGGTAGGAAAGCTCTTCCTCCGGCATAATCGTATTGCGGAAGCGCGTCGAAAGCCGGTACGGCAGCACCACGCCCGTCTCGCGCCCACGCAGCCGCAGAGCCTCCAGTAGTTCCACTCCGTTATCCTTGCCGCTGGCTACTACATCGTCGAACGCCTCAACCCACTCCGCTATCTCGGCGGAAAAATCCCCATTCTTGGCCACTGCCTCATCCTTCATCGTCATTCCGGGCTCTCTCTCTTGCTAGGTCTATAGTCTTCGATGCTCCGCAAAACCCCTTCGATGCGGGTGCCCCATCCTCGACGCGTAGTTTTATCGCGCTGCAGGGTGGGTCGCAAGCCAATCCATAGTCTAGTGGATTAGGCTTCACAATTGCTCTAACCTGATCTGTAGTCATCCTTACTCCCCAGTCCCGCCGTACGAGGCCGAGCAACATTGAAGATTCTGCTCATCGATACCTGCGGTGCAGCCGGCAGCCTGGCCTTGGCTGACACCGCCTGCTCGCCCGTCGTCATCGACTCAACAAGCCTTCCCGGCCGCTCCGCCGCAGAACGCCTTGTCCCATCCATCCGCTCCCTCACGGCCGGCAGCGGAATCAACCTCCACTCGCTGGACGCCGTAGCCGTAGTCCACGGCCCCGGCTCCTTTACCGGAGTGCGCGTCGGCCTCAGCGCCGCTAAGGGCCTTTGCCACGCCCTCAACCTACCGCTGGTCGCCATATCGCGCCTCGCCGTCCTCGCCAGTCTGGCTCAACCGTCCACTGATCACATCCACGCCCTGCTCGACGCCGGACGCGGCGAATTCTACTCCGGCCTCTACGCCTCCGGTGACTGTCTCCACGAATCCCTCGTCACCCGCGACCAGCTTCTCGCATCGCTCGATCACGCCAACCAGAGCAGGGAAGTGCAGCCTGGCTTCGTCGTCTGCGAGCAGGTCGTCGCCCAATCGCTCGCCGCACTCGCCCCGCAGCTCGTCGCCGAACCCACTGCCGCGGACGCGTTGCCTCTTGCCCTCGCCCGCATCCGCCAGCGCGCCTTCGACGACCCCGCCACAATCGACGCCAACTACCTCCGCCGCACCGACGCCGAAATCTTCGCCAAGCCCATCGCCGCCGCCGTTCCGCCTCCCCAATGACTCCTCAGCCAATCGATTTGCGCCCCGCCGTTGCCGCCGACCTTGATGCGATCATGGCCCTGGAGCGCGCTACCGATCTCGCGCCCCACTGGCCGCAGTCAGCTTACGAAGATATTCTTGACTCCAAAGATCTGGGTGCCCCATCCATGCCGCGTTCTGTGCGGAATGGGTGGGAGCCCGCCGCCCAACGTTGCCTCTTCATCGCGGAAAAGAACGACTCACTCATTGGCTTCGCCGTCGGCCTTCTGCATCCGGGTGTGCTCAACCCCATAAACCTCAAGCAGAATTGTCATTCTGAGCGTAGCGAAGAATCCCCGCATTTATGCGCATCCTATCGCATCGCCGAGCTCGAAAGCGTCGTCGTCTCCACAAGTGCCCGCCGCGCTGGCATCGGCCGCGCCCTCTGTAGCGCGATTCTCGACTGGTCTCGTTCTCACCATGCATGCGAAATTGTTCTCGAAGTCCGCGCCAATAGTGCCGCCGCCATCGCCCTCTACGCCAGCCTCGGATTCACGCTCTCAGCCCGCCGTCCGCGCTACTACCGCGATCCCGTTGACGATGCACTACTCATGCGTCTGGTCCTGTAATGACCGGCCCACGCAGGTTCAGTCAGATTTTGCCCGGTCAAAGTGCTCGCGAATACGCGCTGCCGTGGCTTCGCTAACCACTGCAGTCAGCGCGTCATGTCTCGCCTGCCCAATGGCGCGCACGCTGCCAAAATGTTCCAGCAGACGCTGCCGTGTGCGTGGGCCAACTCCTGCAATCGTGTCCAGCTCGGAGTCGCGGTCGCGCATCTCGCGCCGTTTGCGATGATACGTTACCGCGAACCGATGACTCTCGTCGCGAATCATCTGCACCAGGTGCAGCACCGGCGAACGCCGTTCCAGCACAATCGGCTCGTGCTCCTGCCCATGCACATACAGCACCTCCTCGCGCTTGGCAATCGACGCCAGCGCAGGTTGTTCCGGCACTCCTGGCTGGATGCCGATCGCCGCCAGCGCGTCGTACGCGGCATGGAGTTGTCCCACTCCACCGTCGATCAATATCAGCGACGGCATCGCCTTCTTTTCCTCCAGCAGCCGCTTGTATCGCCGTCCCACCACCTCGCGCATCGACGCAAAATCGTCCACTCCTATCACTGTCTTCACCTGGTACTTGCGGTACTCGGCCTTTTTCATCGCGCCGTTCTCCCATACCACCATCGACGCCACGGTCTCTGCTCCCTGGATGTGCGAGATGTCGAAACACTCGATCCGTCGTGGCATCTCCTCCAGTGTCAGCGCGTCTTGCAGAGATCTTTGAATTGCCTTCATGTTCGGCTGTAGCACGCGAAAACGCTGGTCGTACGACTGCTTCGCATTCAGGCACACCAGGTCCACCAGCGATCGCTTCTCGCCGCGCTGCGGCGCAAGAATTTCGATTTTGTGGCCTGTTCGCTCGGTCAGCAGCTCGCTCAGCACCGCGCGATCTGCAAAATCGACAGGCACCAGTACCGTGCGTGGCACATACGCGTTGCCTAGGTAGATCTGCTTCAGCAGGGAGGAGAAGAATGCCGTTGCGCTGAAGTCGCTTGTCATCCCGCTCACGCCCGCATCACTCGTATCCGGCTTCGCTTCCTCATCCGATTCATCAACCACCAGCTCCGGCAGGTCTTCCCAGAAAAGTTCGCGCCGATCCACAATCTTGCCCGAGCGCATATGGAAAAGGTTCACCGCCAGCATTCCGTTCTCATAGTGGAATCCGAAGACGTCGGCGTCCTCGTCCTCCGCGCTGGCCACGCGCTGCTTCTCCTGCATCTGGTGTACGGTGATGATCTGGTCGCGCAGTCGCGCGGCGGCCTCGTACAGTTCCGCCGCTGCAGCCTCCTCCATGCGCCGCGTTAGCTCGGCCTCCAGCTCGCCCGACTTGCCGCCCAGAAACATCTGCACATCGCGGATCGCCTGCTTATAAGCCTCTGGAGTGGTCAGCTCCTGCACGCACGGTCCCAGGCATCGCTTGATGTAGTACTGCAGGCAGGCGCGCGGATGATAGCGCGACAAATCCACCGAGCAGCTTGGAATCAGAAAGCTGCGATGGATCAGCTCCACCAGCCGGTACGCCAGGCTGCTGGGAAAGTACGGTCCAAAGTAGGCCGAGCCGTTCCGCCTCAGCCGCCGCGTCACAAACACCTTCGGAAAGCGGTCTTTCATCGTCAGTTGAATGTATGGGTATGTCTTGTCGTCGCGCAGCAGGATGTTATAGCGCGGCTGCCGCTGCTTGATCAGGCTGTCTTCCAGGGCAAGCGCCTCGCGCTCGTTGCCCACCGTGATGTACTCGATATCTACCGCCTCACGCATCAGCGAACCGGTCTTCGCGTTGGCCTGTGCCGCCTCCAGAAAGTACGACCGTACCCGTGCGCGCAGGTTCTTCGCCTTGCCCACATAGATCACCTCGCCCTCGGCGTTCTTGTACAGATAACAGCCAGGCAGCGTGGGAAGGGTGCGGATTTTTTCGTGCAGGTCCATAGAATTTCAAAGGGTGCGAGACGAAATCTAATGTCACTCCGAACGCAACACACAATCATTGTCATTCTGAGCTTTGCGAAGAATCCCCGCATTTTTTGTGGCACAACACTCTACATCATGATTGGAAATGCTTAATTGCCCGCAAGCAGTTAGAATCGGCAATCATGGTATGGGTTCGACCGCTTGTATTGTTCCTGATGGCCCTTCGATCAGTCGCTGTGCTCTTCAGCCGCGACGAGAACGGTCAGGATGAATTCATGCATCTGCTTCATTTTACCGCTTCATACAATAGGTCAATCATACTGGCTACCACCCCCGCGGAAGCCGTCTGGCAACTAATCGGTGTTGCCTTGGTGTACCAGCTGCACCTCAGCTTATGGCATCTGCTGTGGTGGGTTCCGCTTGGCTTCGTCGTAATTCTGGTTGCAGGTAAATGGCTCATTCGAAGGTTAAAACCCTGATCAATATAGTTGTCGGGTGTCTAGGGCCTCGATTCTGACACCTGGGGGTTTGGTGCGGCAGTTCCATCCATCGCGCCTTTGTCGTATGCGATGAGGGGTTTCCCAGCAATGGAATTTTTATCGGTGCGTTCGTATGTTCTCCAAATGGAATAGGTGCGCCTCATAGGACGCACCCATTCGATGGAAGATAGATCAGCTACTTTGCAGCCGAATTGGCCACAATCTGGCTGAACGAAACTGCCTCCAGGCTTGCTCCGCCCACCAGCGCTCCGTCGATGTCTTCCTGAGCGCTCAGGCTGGCCGTATTGTCCGGCTTCACCGATCCGCCATACAGAATCCGCGTGCTTGCGGCCAGCTCCGCCGAAAGAGACTTGGCAATCTGCTCCCGGATGATCTTGTGCGCCTCCTGTGCCATCTCCGGTGTCGCTGTCTTTCCCGTGCCAATCGCCCATACCGGCTCGTACGCAATCACAAGCGTCTTGGCGGCCGCAGGGTCAATGCCGCTCAGCGCAACCGATGTCTGCCGCACCAACACTGCGGTAGTCTGCCCCGCCTCGCGCTCGGCCAGCAACTCACCGACGCAGACGATTGGGATCAGCCCATGCGCCAGCGCCGACTTTAACCTCAGGTTCACCGTCTCGTCCGTCTCGTTGAAGTATTGCCGCCGCTCGCTGTGGCCAATCAGCACATGGGTCACGCCCAGTGCCTTCAGTTGTAGCGGCGATGTCTCGCCGGTATACGCGCCCTGGTCCAGCCAGTGCATGTTCTGTCCGGCAACGGCGACAGGTGTAGTGCGCGCCGCAGCGACTACAGCAGGCAGCAGCGCGGGGGAGGGACAGAGAACAATCTCTGCATGGCTATGGGTGGCGACGAGGGGGATGAAGGCCTGGACGAAGGCAACGGCTTCGTCGGGAGTCTTGAACATCTTCCAATTGGCTGCGATCAAGGGCTTACGCGTTTCGGTAGGCATGACACAAGTATTTCATCCGCACGCCATCCGTGGGAAGCGTTGCGATATTCGGATAACGTCTCAGTCTGAAGTCCGCAGCGAACGAAGTTACCGCGAACGCCGTATTGCGGGAGGTTCGAGCAGGCGAAGGGGACATCGTTATACTGAGTGCGATTCGGATTGGAGATGGAACGTGTCTGGAAGACGAGTTGTGTCGCATGTATTCTTGCCCGCAATACTTGCAGTTAATCTCATTTCATACACACATTACATCCATGCACAGGTCCCATACACGATCTCAACGCTGGCCGGAGATAGAGCGACCCTAAACGGCTATACGGGTGACGGCGGCCTTGCAGTTCAAGCGCGGCTGAACAAGCCAGAGGGTTTAGCGCTGGGCTTACACGGTGATTTGTACATCTCCGATACCGGGAATCAGGCTATCCGCGTCGTGGATGCAGCAGGCGAGATCCGCACAATTGCGGGCACAGGGGCGGAGGGATTCGGAGGCGATGGAGGCCCAGCGACTCAAGCGAAGTTGCTCTACCCGAGAGGGATCGCTCTGGACTCTCGCGGCAATTTGTATATTGCTGACAGCCAGAACAATCGGATTCGGCTGGTGACTCCGGACGGCATCATCTCCACGTACGCCGGGACAGGTGAACAAGGTTATGCCGGGGATGGCGGCTTTGCTGTGCGCGCCAAACTGAACTGGCCGGACGGTATCGCGATCAATGCCAACGGTGTTCTCTACTTCACGGACAGCCGGAATAATATGGTGCGCAAGATCACGCCGGACGGCGTGATTACGAAGGTCGCTGGCCAATCGCCCCTCGGTAAGCCAAGCGCCAATCCCGCAGGGCGGTTTGATAGTCCTCGAGGAATTACTCTTGGCCCCGACGGATCGCTTTATGTTGCGGATCGCGACCACGCACGGATCTGTAAGATCGACAGGGCGGGTACGGTGACTGTTGTTGCAGGAGACGGGAACAATCTCTGGCTGTCGAGCACTGAGGCTCCTGGCGATGGAGGCGCGGCACAAAAGGCCATAATTCCCTATCCAGAGGCGGTTGCGATTGACGCAGAAGGAAATCTGCTGATTGCTGCGGGAAAGATTAGAAGGGTTGATCGCAGCGGAGTAATCACCACGATACTTGGCGCGCGTTTGGATGCGCCCGTCCTGGACAATGGCGACCCTCTTCAGACCCGTACAGGTGACCCCGACGATGTTGTCGCCGATTCAAGAGGGAACATTTACGTAGCGGATACAGATAGGAACCGCATCCTGCGCTTGAGTCCCAATGGAACACTGGCCGTAATCGCTGGGCTGGATACATTACCGGAAGAGAAGGACGGTGGTCCTGCCGGAAACTTGCGCTTATCGGACCCGTGGGGTGTTGCAGTGGGCCCAGCGGGAGATATATTTGTCGCCGATTCTGAAATGAACCGGATCGTTCGTATCACCGAGGACGGTCGTTCTTACCGCGTGGCGGGGAAGGGCGAGCCGATCCCTCGGGTCGAGGGAAACTTATGGCCGCCACAGTTCAGCGGTGATGGTGGATCCGCCACTGCTGCTGATCTCGATTATCCGTTCGGCGTGGCAGTCGATTCTCACGGAACCATCTACATTTCCGATTCGACAAACAATAGTGTTCGAAAGGTAGGCACTGATGGGATTATCGAGACTATTGCCGGAATTGGCGCGGCAGGTTCGTCCGGCGACGATGGACCTGCCCGAAAAGCGCGGATCTCTAGTCCATCGGGACTTGCGGTGGATTCCCACGGCAACGTGTACGTTGCGGATTGTGGAAACAACAGAGTCCGTCAGATTTCTTCCGAGGGCATTATTCGCACGGTTGTCAGAGGCCTGAAATGCCCCCACGGCGTGGCCGTCGACGCGAAGGGCACGTTGTTCGTTGCGGACACGTTCAACCATTTGATCAAACGGCTCGATCCCGATGGCAAAGTCCGCACGATAGCAGGCACGGGAAAGCAGGAATTTAGCGGGGATGAAGGACCTGCCGCTCAGGCTGGATTGGCCACGCCGGATTCGCTCGCCATCGATTCGCAGGGAAACATCTTTATTGCGGATCGCGCCAACTGGCGGGTGAGAAAGATTACTCGAGATGGAATCATTCACACCATCGCCGGGAATGGTGAGAGGGGGTTTTCAGGCGATGGAGGCCCCGCCTTGAAGGCCCCTATGTTTCCAACCAGTGTCGCCGTGGACTCGCGCGGCAGGGTCTATGTGACCGATCAGAACCGAATCCGCGTACTAACGCCAACGGATCAGTAATCCCGAGTTTTGCTCGCTCGCTGATTTGCTCGGCAGGCCGCAAAGCATACCGATAATTTCGGACATATGTCCCTTGGGCACGTAGTCGGTGTTGCAAGAAGTGGCGGCTTCGACCATTGAGCATTTGAATGCGACGAACTTCCATTCCTCAGGGTGACGAAGCGCCTGAAAAGTCAGCTTATCGGAAACTTCAATGTTTCCCCTCAATCAACCCAGCCACACGCATGACTCATCCGTCCGCCCATCGCAGATGCACACGCGAAACTCCTCCGGCTTGTGTTTCTCCGTCCAGTCGCGCCCGTGGATGAAGTACGGCTTGGCCCAAGCCTCGCTGTCAATCGCGCGTGGCGCAATCACCGAAACCGATCCGCACGCCTCCGCCGGAAATCCCGTCCGCGGGTCCATGATGTGGCTGTAGACGCTTCCCTCCGCGCGGAAGAACTTCTCCGTGCCACCGGAGGTCGATAGAGACACATCCTTCAAGTAGACCTCGTCCACCGTGCGCCGTCTGTTGCGCGGGTCCTTGATCCCCACCCGCCAACCCCGCGGCTCTTCTGGAGGAGCACCCATCCCAAACATCGTGCTGTCTGATGCCGTTACCAGGGCGATCCTAAATCCCCGACGCCGCAGAATCTCCACCATGCAATCAACAGCGTAGCCCTTCCCGATCCCGCCGGGATCAAGCTCCACTCCCGCGCAGTCGAAGCGCACCGTCTGGTTCTCAGCGTCCAGAGCAACGTGCCGCCAACCCACCTTTTGCATCACATTAGAAACCTCCGCCCGGCTGGGCAGGCGGCCCGTTCCTTTATAGAAACCCCACAGCTTCATCAGCGGTCCAACCGCAAGATCGAACGCCCCCTCGCTCTCGCGGCTAACTACCATACACTTCGATAGCAACTGAAATAGCTCTGCCGAAACCCGTACGGGCCCATCTGCGGCGCGGCGGTTCATCTCGCTCCATTCGCTCTCCGCCATGTAGTTGGACAGCAGCTTGTCGAGACGCGCAACTTCGGCGAAGGCAGCGTCAATCACTGCCCTCATCTCTGTCTGGTCTTTTCCGTAGAGAACAATGGAGTAGGTCGAGCCCATGGCATCGCCGTGCTCCACCATCCGCAGCAGATCGTTGTGGCTCACGCCTTCTTTGCAGCCGCGGCAAGAATCTTGTCGCGCACCGCGCTGTAGCTGAACACCACCTGCGACACTGGTACGCCGAGCACCTCATTCCGGCTCAGGTCGCGCTGCCCAATTCCCAGGGTCTCCCCAATGTGCAGCATGTTATCTGCGGATGCGAACGGCGCGGCGCCTTTGTCGGCCATGGGATCGAACCCCATCACGGTCATCGCCACCGCATCTGTTGCCACGCAGTTCGTCCCGGCGATCAGCACTCCGGGATTGACTGCGGCCTGCGGACGGCTTCCATAATTTGTCTCCGCGCCGGTTGCGCTCTTCACGCCATCGATGATCGCCAGATGCACAGGCCGCGCCGAGCACAGTTCAGCGATGATGCGCGGAAGCCTGTATCCCGCGTTGTTGGGCAGAGTCATGTCGATCTGCTGGGGCGCGCTCTTGGAGGGCGGGCGGGTCGCGGAGTGAAAGGTGTTGCCGCGTCCGCCGTGGGGCCGCAGGCTCGGCTCGTCCACCCCCGCGCCCTGCCCATAGATCGTCGTCGGCGTCGACCCGTACACGTTCTTCATCGACAGCGTAATACCAGTCGCCGCGTGTTCCTTCAGCTTGGCCAGAGACACAAACACGTCGCAGTCTGCATACGAATGGTTCAGGTCGTACCCGGGGAAGATCAGGCCCCCGCCCGGCACCATCAAGCGCGAGTACGTCTTTCCTCGGCCAAGATGGTCCGTATTCTCAAACTCCACGTTCTTGGCCGCGCTCAAGATGTCCTGAGGCTTCCAGTTCATCGACAGCATCACCTCTTCCAGCGTCTCGCAGCTCGACCATGGGCCTTCCACCACGCGGATCCGGCGCGCTCCCGCTACGCCCATCAGGTGGACCACCGCGCCAATCACCTTGGGATGCGTCCAGAACGTCTCCTCCATGGGCGCGGTTCCCAATCGCTGCGACCGCACCCCGATCATGTTGATCTTGATAGCGACTGTCTTGCCCTTCACCATCCGGTCAAGCCCGCCCAGTTGGTCAAACATCTTCGCCAGGGTTGGCACCAGCTCCGGCCCATAGGTCATGCATCGACCCACCGTCACCTTCGCCGTTGGCGCAGTCACCGCGGCGCTGCCCCATGCAGGCCATGATGGCACCGTCAGCAGGGCACCTGCACCCAGCAGCATCTCTCGCCTGGTCAACTCATCTTTCATAGCCGCCTCCTTCGCCTTCTAGCTCGCCAACTCGACTGCGCCATACACGGAAATCTTCGGCAGCGACAACTCCGAACCGCCTGCCTCCTGCGGGTTCCATTGCAGCTCGGTGGGCGATGCCAGCTCAGGACTCACCAGCCGCGCCGTTCGATGCGGTTCCTTCATATAGAACAGTGGTCCATCGCTCGCCGGTCGCCGAGAGTAGTTCAACAGATGAATCACTCCTTGTTTGCCCTGCGCCGACGTCTCATAGAAGAAGTTCATCGACGAAGAGTTGTACAGCCGTATCGGATCGTACTTGTGACTCATCATGGTCTGCAGGTCCGCCGTCAGATCGTACGGGTCTGGCTGTTCTTCCTTGCATACCGCCAGGCGGCCTTTTCCCAGGGCGTGCAGTGTGAACAGCAGGTATGCTTCTGCCGCTGTGGGAGCGCCCTCCGGATTAGGCCATTTGGACGGAACAAAAAGTATCCCGCCGCCTCGCGCAAAGGCAAGCAGCTTCGCCCGCAACGCGGCATCCGGAGGCTCCTGATCGGTATAGTAGATCGCCTCCAGACCTTCAAACGATGCGCTCGCCGCCCGTGATCGCGCAATCACTCGCGCCGGTTCGCGCAGCCGGGGAAGCAGGTTCAGTGTCTCTTCGCCGCGGTCCCAGTCCTCCCCGGCAAAGTTCGATACCAATGCCAGTCGTCCCATCGGCTCGTAGTTCTTACTCTGGTTGTGTTCTTTGAAGAAGGCCATCATTCCGTTGACCTTCTTCCAGGTATCCATGGCCGGTTGTTTTTTCGCGGTCAGGTCGGCGCGCAATCCATCGTCAAGCGAGACCACCCAACGCGCCCCGTAGCTCGCCGGGTCTGCCACCGCAAGCATGTACGCCTCGGCTGTTTGGGCCGTCGCCTGTTGCGGCGGGTTGAACTCGATCCACATGTCTTTCTCGGGAGCCAGCGCCCGCGCTATCCGCAGTGACGCACCATTGGAATCCACCCACGGAAGATTGGTCGGTCCGCCAGCCTGGTTCACGTCCTGCGGAATCCCCGGCCATATCCCATTGGAGAGGCTTAGAACCGGAGACTTTCCGCCCCAGCGAATCCGTGCATCTGCATTGCGCTGGATCGCAGGTATCCCAGCGTCTGCGGGTGCCTCGCCCTCCATGGCGACTGCAATCAGGCCCGCGGACCGCGCGGTCGCAATCGCGGCAGACGTGTTCGCCTCGCCCTCGATTACTCCCACCAGCCCCACGCCGCTCTCCCGTGCCTTCTCGATCAGCGGCGTCAACGCCTGTTGCTGCTCGCTATCGGCTGCCAGGCCAGAAGCCCAACTCACCACAAGGGTATTCACAGGCGTGCCCTGCAAAATTCCCAGCGTGGCCGGATCAAGCCAGTTGCGCAGCACCGCTGCCTTGTCCGCGGTAAATCCCTTGGTCTTTTCTTGCAGTGCGATATCCAGAGGGCCGGCAGGCCATCGCATTGGGTTGGACTCAGCGTTTAGTGCCATGTCCTATGCCTCCCATCTCATCCGCGGGTGCGGAATTTCAGTCAGAACACACTTCCTAATGCTTCCAGCGTGATCAATATATTCTCCTTATATTCTTGGAAGCAATCGATATTAATTGATCGAAATAAACAGCTTCCGAGGTCCTTCGCCAGTTATGAACCAGTACCCTTACCGTTCGGCGCTGCCTTCTTCGCGCAGCAGGCTGGGGTAGCCGCGTGTGATCCACACCACTCCTCCGCGCCGCCACCCGTGATAAAGTTTCGGAGACACGAGGGCCCCGATGCGACCGGATTTCAACGCACTCAAAGACCATCCCGATCTTTCCGTTCTGATTGTTGGCGGTGGCATCAACGGAATCGGTTGTTTCAACGAACTGGCGCTCCAGGGAATCGACGTGCTGCTGGTTGAGAAGTCCGACTTCTGTGCCGGAACCAGTGCTGCTATGACGCGCGTCATCCACGGAGGCTTGCGTTATCTGGAGAATGCCGAGTTTCGCCTGGTTCGCGAGTCCCTGCGAGAGCGCAACCGGCTCTTCCGCAACGCTCCGCACTACGTCAAGCCGCTGCCCACCACCATTCCCATCTTCAACTGGACCTCAGGAATGGTTCCCGCCATCCGCAATCTGTTGCGCTGGCCCACCAGGCCCGGCAACCGTGGTGCCGTCCTCATCAAGACCGGCCTCACCCTCTACGATATTCTCGCCGGCCGCAAATCCCCTCTGCCGCGGCACAAATTCCGCTCCCGGAGCGCCGCCCTCGCGCTGCGTCCCACACTGAACCCGGGGATCGTCTGTACAGCAACCTACTTCGACGCGCGCATCACCTATCCTGAGCGTCTCTGTCTCGAGTTGGTGCAGGACGCCGAGGCTGTCTGCCCTCAGGCCCGGGCTTTGAACTACGTCCGCCTGCAGAGTGCATCAGGCGGCTCGGTCGTTCTGCGCGACGAACTCTCCGGCGACACCTGCACCGTGCGCCCAAGGATCGTCATCAATGCCACCGGTGCGTGGATCGACGGTACCAACCGCGACATCGGCCGCCCCAGCCAGTTCATCGGCGGCACCAAGGGCTCCCACATCGTCCTCGACCACCCCGAACTGGTCCGTGCCGTCGGCGACGAGATGATCTACTTCGTCAACCGCGATGGTCGCATCTGCATCTTCTACGCCGTCCAGGGCAAGATCGTCGCCGGCGCTACCGACCTTCCCACCACCGATCCAGAGACGGCCTGCGATGAGGCCGAGGTCGACTACATCCTCCAGGCCATGCAACAGGCCTTTCCTGCAGTCCGCATCGACCGCTTCCACGTCGTCTTCCGCTTCTGCGGAGTCCGCCCGCTGCCGCGCAGCAACGCCCTCACCCCTGGCCAAATCAGCCGAGACCACAGCTTCCCGGTGCTTCCTCCGGGCAACGGAATCGACTTTCCCATCTACTCGCTGGTCGGCGGTAAGTGGACCACATTTCGCGCCCTCGCCGAACAGGTCACCGACGAACTCCTGCGCGTGTTGGGCCGCCCCCGTCTGCGCAGCTCCGCCCATCTTCCCATCGGCGGCGGCAAAGGCTATCCCCATATGCCGCAGGGAACCGGCCTGCCGCAGGACCGTCTGCTGTCACTCACCGAACGCTACGGTACGGGCGCGGACCGCATCGCCGCCTATATGCAGGGGGATGATGCCGATACGCAGTCGGATGTTGATGCGCCGCTCGCCTCGCTCCCCGCCTACTCCCGTCGCGAGATCGAGTTCATCGCCCGCAACGAACGGGTCCTCCACCTGGATGACATCATCCTCCGCCGCACCCTCATCGGCCTGCTCGGCGAGGCCACCCGCCCCGTCATCGAAGAGCTGGCCGCCGTCGTCGCCCCCGTCCTCCAATGGCCGCCGCAGACCGCCGCCGCCGAAGTCGCCCGCACCATCCTCCTCTTACAAACCGTCCACGGCATGACCTTCAACTAATAAGGTGAATTGGGTGGGTGCCCTATCTTCGCCGCAGTCTTATCGCGGCTAAGGTGGGGACAGAGCGGGTGCCCCATTCATCGCGCGTCTTTTGCGCGATGGGTGGGTTATCGTTCGCGGTAGCGAACGACCGCCTTTGCCGTTGTCTGTTCTTGTCGTTGCCTGTTTTTTGTTTGTCATCCCCGTAGCCGGGGTCCCCAGCGTGCTTGCTCGCTGGGGTGGACAAGGGATCTGCTTCTGCTTGTTTTACGTCGTCATCCTGAGCGAGCGCAGCGAGTCGAAGGACCCCCGTATTCGCCCTTGCTGTTGTTCCTGAGATAGGTCCGGGCTTTAGCCCGGACAATCAATCGTCCCATTAAAGAAACGGGCTTCAGCCCCGGGCCTTTCCTCCACTCTCCCCTACCGTCCCGCTGTCACCACACCACTTGCCTTCGTCACCGTCAGCGGAATCTCCAGCGTCCCCACCTTGTTGGAGGTACGATC
The DNA here is from genome assembly GCA_903932155.1 of uncultured Granulicella sp. Lineage (GTDB taxonomy): Bacteria > Acidobacteriota > Terriglobia > Terriglobales > Acidobacteriaceae > Edaphobacter. The sequence goes on from CAIZFH010000304.1 coordinate 20,525, forward strand.
GAGAACGCCGATCCGCACGAAGAATTGTCCCGCTGGCAGATCGATCTGCTGCGAGATGCGAAATGGCCCCTGAATGAACTGCCGGTATTTATCGTCGCTCAAGGGCATCTTTACCGTCTGGCTCAGACCGGTCACCAGCTTCGCGTCTGCGTCGTAGACTGCGATATCCAGCTCCAGCGATCCGTTGTGCGTCCCGTTTGCGCTGTTGGTAAAAGTAATCTGACGAGCGGGGATGGCATAGTTAAAATCGTAGCGGAAAAGCGGCTTGTCCTTCAGTTTGACCTTAACCACTGGATCGAGTGTGCCCAGAATCGTGCCTTGTGGGTCAGTGGTCTTCACGACTTCCGTGCTGGATTCCACTCCAACATCGAAGAGTATCTGTTGCGAGGTGGGCATGGCTCGGCTCATGGCGGCCTTCATATCGCCATTTATGGCATCCGGCGCAGTAGTGGCTAGCGTGAGGCCGACTGTGGGTTTCACCTTCGACGAGTCTTCCGCGTAGTATTCGTCCCGATAGGTCAGGTGCAGGCCCGGTTGATCGGCCTCCAGCTTGATAGTGTGGTGGCGGCCATCGTATTCGGAGCCGGGTGGAACATAGGAGAGAGTGTAGTAGTTCGCGCCTTTATCGACGGCCTTTGCAATGAGGCTCGCAAGGTCGTTGGAGTTGTAATACGCCGCGCCACCAGTGGCCTCGGCCCATTCCTCCATGGCCAACTGCTCCTCTCCTGTCAACATTTGATATTCCCGTATCGCGTTGCTATGGCCCGGATCCGGCATTTCATGTACATTCTGGTACGATTGACCAATCCTAGTGAAAAATGCATCTGGAACTGATATCACGCCGCGCACGTCGATTGGGTAGACCGCAATCTGTGCTTGCGCCAGCAGGCCGTAGGTCATGCGCAGGCTGAAGCTGTTGAGCCAAGGCATCCCAACCGTAAACCATATCAGATTCTTCTTGCCTTTGATTCCAGAGAGGTCTGCCGCGATCTGATTTATCGCAGTATGTGTCATCCTGGTTCGCTGGTCCTTCTGACTCAAGAACAGTCGATAGTTTGAGGCGTTGCCTACCGGGCTTATTTCCATCGAATTGATAGCTGCACTGAGGAGAGCAGGGTCAGAGGTCAAACCCTGTAGAGTGCGCAGCGATTTCGAAAGCCCGAGTACAATGACTCTTGTGCCTGAAGGCATGTTCGCTACGTATTTCATCGCCTCCCGCTTTGCCGCCACTTGAGATGCCATGGCGCGCCCCAGGGCGTCCCCGCCACCTTCGAGGTCAGCGGACGGTACTGACGCTGTATTTACGAAGTCGAGCAGAAGGATGTTGATGGCGCTGCTGGCGGACGGTGGTTGTTGATTCGAATAGGTGTTAGGTGGCAGTTTCAGTGGCGCTTGAGTCGCAGCTGGCGTGCTGCTGCCAAACTCCTCGAAGCTGCGGATGGGCTGTTCCTTGCCGTCTTCCTTGACGGCGAAGTCGGATTGTTGGAGACCGTGGACAAAGTTCCCTTTGGCGTCCGTGACGGTAACATCCACCACCGTCTCCCGCGAAGTCACCTTGATCGTCGGCACGCTCGATTGATCTGTCGTTTGTGCAGGGATAGGTGCACGCGAGAACGCGAACAGGGCAATTAGGTTAAGTGCCGCGCGAGTCGTCTTTCGGAATCGCATTGCCTTCTCCTTAGGACTACCCATGTAGCTTGCTTCTGTCCAGCTACAGACGTTCATCACCTGCTTTTGCTCGGATTAATTTTGGTAGCACTGGCTCGAAGGTTGAAAAGGATCGAAGACGAGGAACCGGCGATAAACTATCAATTTTCAGTGGGTATCTTCTCTGCCTTATCAACCACAATGGATTTGAGCGGTACTTTGCCTGAATTCAGTGTAAGACCAAGATCATGTATGGCCGTAAATAATGATGGCGGGTGGCCCACCCTTTGAATCACCACTAAACTTCGGGTGCCCCATCCTTTCGCGCCTCTGTCGTATGCGAAAGGGTGGGAGACCACTCATCTACGCCCATCCGCCTTTATGCGATCTAAACTGGCTTCGTCATCTCCCCGACGACGCCTTCAGCTGCACCACATCTCGCTCTTGAGATCTTGGTTCTGACCCCAATCCGTCGCCAAATTTTTCTTTCCCCAAAACCCCAGCAAATCCGCGTGTCAAGACCCTCGACCCTCCAAAACTCCCATAACTAGCTCCATATCAATCACATCCCCCAGAAAAATACTTGGCATACTAGTTATGCTCCAGCGCGTACAATTTAAATAGGGGAGAATTGCCAGAACTATGTGGGTGTGTGGTCTTGCAAGGGTGAACGATTCACGCAGCTAAGTTGTTTGTTTTCTAATATTCACCTGTAACCCTTTGCAAATGAATATTTTGCAGCTAAATTTCTGCATCTTGTTGAATTTGGATATTTTAGCAGGGGGGGTAGGGGGAGGGGGCCAAAATGCAGACTGGAATATATAGACATATCGACCTTGCTACCCTTCGCGCCATTTCATTGGTTGATCGCAGCCAGTTGATCGAAGTCGCCCTTTACATGCTCATACAGGTCGCGATAAATGCGATACGACTTCGTATAGCGTTCGTGATTGGCCAGATTCGGTTCGAACCGCCGCTCCAGATGCACCATCTCCTGCAGCGATTTGCGTATATCGGGAAAGACTCCAACTCCCATTCCCGCAACAATGGCAGCGCCAAACGGAGAGCCGACCGAAGTTCGCGGCAGCAACACTGGAAGCCCAAGAACGTCCGCCTTGATCTGGTTCCAAAGATCGCTGCGGCTGCATCCGCCCACACTGCGCATCTCCCGCACCTCGGCACCGGCGTTCACCGCCGTCTCCACGTTGTGACGAAGGGCAAAAGCCGTACCCTCCAGAATGGCGCGCACCATCGCCGCTCGGGGAGTGGCCAGCGACAGCCCGAAGAATACGCCGCGTGCGTTGGTATGCCACAATGGCGACCGCTCGCCCATCATGTACGGCAGAAATATCAGTCCGCAGCTGCCAGGATCGATCCCTGCCGCCTGCCGCGTAAGAAGCTCATACGGATCGTCGCCGCACTCCGCTGCCGACTGCATCTCAGGCTGTCCAAACTGGTCGCGAAACCAGCGAAGGCAGCCGCCGGAGGAAACCATCGCTCCGAGCAGAAGGTGCATGCCCGTTAGCGCATGAGGAATAGCGATCAGCGCAGGCTCAGTCAGTCCGCGGTCGTTGGGAATGATGACGACGGTCGATGTTCCCGTCATCTCGACCGCGATTCCTGGTTCGGCAACGCCAGCCTCCAGCGCAGCTGCGGGACTGTCTACGGTTCCGGCCATTACTGGAGTTCCAGCCCGCAAACCACTTGCCTCGGCGGCTGCGGCGCTGACTACACCCTGAACCTGGTGAGCATCCAGCACCTCGGGAAACTGCTTCGGATCGACTCCGCAGGCGGAGCAGAGTGCCTCGGACCATTCTCCCGTGGAGTAGTGGAGCATTTGCAGCAGTACGGCGTGTGCTGGATCCATCGCAATTCGCCCGGTAAGCCGGTAATTGATGTACCCGTTCACCTGGACGAACTTCCAGGTACGCTTGAGGATTTCAGGCTCATGATCGCGCATCCAAAGCAATCGCGCGGCCACATAGAATGCATCGGGCCGGTTGCCGGTGATGCGATAGATATTGTCCGCGCCCAGCAGCTCGGTCAGGCGAACCGCCTCTGCTTCCGCGCGACGGTCCATCCATATCATCGCCGGGCGAAGTGGACGTCCGGAGCGGTCCAGAGGAAGCAGAGCTGGAGCCTGGGAACTCACAGCCATTCCCAGCACCCGTTCCGGCCCCTGCTCGACCTTCGTCAACGCCCCGCGAATGGCCTGACAAGTCGACTCCCACCAGTCTTCAGGGTCCTGTTCTACCCACCCGGAGAGAAGGTGATGCAATGGATACTCCGCCTGGCAGATAGCGCAGATGTTTCCATGAAGGTCCAGCAGGACCGCCTTTACGGAACTGGTTCCAGCATCGACTCCAAGCAGCAGTGATTCCACGTTGTCCTTTCGACCTTGGCTCTAGTGGGCTGCGTAGAGTGGCGCGATGGAGACCACTCCAAGTCCAGTGACAAAAAGGAGGAACATGAGTACAAGCAGCCGATTTACCTTCGCTCCGCCTCCCGCGAACTCGCGCCACACCAGGACGCCCCAAAGCGCTCCCACCATGGTTGAGCCTTGCCCGATGGCGTAGCTGATCGCCGGTCCAACCTGCAAAGCTCGCGGCGCGCTGGCGGCTACGAAATTCGAGAGCGATCCCACGATCCAGACGATGCCGCCGACGATCCCGAGGAAGTGCACCCACCAGTTTCCTCTCAGGTAATCGGCAAATTTCAGTTGCGTACCTGCGATTGGGTAGCGCATGAAGTAGAGGTTGTAGACAAAGACCGAGGCAAGCACACCCAAGGCAAAGACAAAGCCGACCGCGTATGGACCAAGTCCTCGCGGTCCCGACTTGCCTATCTCGACCAGAGGGTAAAACATTCCCATCAGAATTCCGCCGATGGCGCTCAACCGGATGCCCTTCCATGTTGCCGCTCGCTTTGTTGCAGCATCCACCTTGTCTCCGGCGGCGCTCTGGCTGACGGCGTGAGCTCGGTATGCGATGGCGTCTACGATGATGGCAGCTACAACTAGAGCGACACCCACGAACAGCAACCATGGATTGCCTTGAGGATTGACAAAGTAGTTCCAGATCACCCCGACCACCAGCGCCAGACCCACGCCGATGGGAAATGCCACTCCCATTCCAGCAACGGAAATCGCGCCCACCACCAGAATGTTGGAGAGGTTGTAAATGACACCGCCCGCAAAGCCGCAGAGAAGATTGACGGTGCCTGCGTGCGCCAGATCGTCCACGAAACGGAGGCCATCCGACCCCCACGTGCCAAAGGTTAGCCCAGCCAGAGCTGCACCTAGAGCCACTCCAATGGAGTAGTCGTAGTAGAGGAGTTCAAAGCGCCAGCCCTTTGCGATCTTGAGTACGTTGGCCCAGGAGCCCCAGCAGAGCATGGTCAAAATAGTGAGCGCCAATACAAGTCCGTATGAGTGCGGCAGAATCATGAGAACTCCTTTCACTGCCGTGGCTTCGATTTATACAGCTTCGGAAAGTCGTGAGAATAGTACCACCTTGTGCAAGCAGGACAGTAGGTAAATCCAAGAAACCAGAGGACGGAGGATGACAAGTATCACACTCATTGGAAAACCCCATGCTAGTCTTGAGCGAAATATAACCTGCACTGAGATTGCGACGAACAATGACAGCTTTAGATCCGAATAGCGCGGATGAGGGGCCAGCCAAAAATGGAGTCCCTGTGGGCGTTATCGCTACAGAAACTCTGCGAGCAACGGGTAAATCTATAATTCCGGCAAAAGTTTTTGCAAAAGCGAAGGATCGCAATATCCTGGTTTCACCAGCAGTGCTGGATGCGGCAACGAAGGACGGCGATGGATTACTTCACTCCCTGCATACGACCTCCGAAGGTCTGACGCAGACGGAGGCCGAGGCGAGAGCGCGCAGCATAGGGCCAAACGAGGTAGCACAGGAGCGGTCTCGCGGCTGGTTCATACGCCTGTTGATCATTGTGCGCAACCCGCTGGTGATTCTGTTGGCTGTGCTCTCGTCGATCTCATACGCCACTGGCGACTTGCGCGCCGGAACCGTGATGGCGTGCATGATAATACTCAGCGTTTCGCTAAGATTCATTCAGGAAGCGCGCGCGGATGCGGCAGCAGAAAAGCTGAAGGCCATGATCCATATAGCCGCGACGGTACTGCGCGATGGCAGCGCAAGAGAGATTCCGCTGCGTGATCTAGTCCCTGGAGATGTGGTCAAGCTTTCGGCTGGCGACATGATCCCCGGTGACGTGCGGCTGCTCACCACGAAGGACCTGTTTGTCAGCCAGGGAACACTAACCGGCGAATCGCTGCCTGTCGAGAAGTTTCACGATCCCGTACAGCAAGCCTCTAGCTCGCCGACTGAGCTAAAGAACATCTGCTTTTTGGGAACAAGCGTGCAAAGCGGCACGGCCACTGCGGTGGTGGTTGTGACTGGAATTAGCACATACCTCGGCAGCATGGCAGGGTCGATCACGGAGGAGGAGCCGCCGACCAGCTTCGACCGCGGGCTGAGCCGCTTTACCTGGCTGATGATCCAATTGATGGCGGTGATGGTGCCGTTGGTCTTCCTCATCAACGGCTTCACCAAGCACGATTGGAAGAGCGCCTTCTTCTTCGCAATGGCGGTGGCCGTGGGGTTGACACCAGAGATGCTGCCCATGATTGTCTCTGTGTGTCTTGCTAAGGGTGCAATCGCGATGTGCCGCAAGAAGGTGATTGTCAAGCGGCTGAACGCGATCCAGAACTTCGGTGGCATGGACGTGCTATGTACCGACAAGACCGGAACGCTGACCGAAGACCGCGTGGTGCTACAGCGGCACTGCAACGTGGCGGGACGTGAGACCGACGAGGTGCTGCTGGACGGTTACCTTATCAGCCACTTCCAGACCGGGCTGAAGAACCTGCTGGACACGGCGATCCTGAACAGCTCGGATTTTCATCAGCAGGAGCTGGTTGAAAAATTCAAAAAGCTGGACGAGATTCCCTTTGATTTCACACGCCGCATGATGTCGGTGCTGGTGGAAGATCCCGACGGGCATGCAATTCTGCTGACCAAGGGCGCGCCAGAGGAAATCTTCCACCAGTGCACGCAGTTCGAACTTGATGGCAAGCTCTCGTCGATGGATCCAGCGCTGATTCAGGGGTTGAAGGATGAGTACGCAAGCCTCAGCGGAGACGGCTTTCGGGTTCTGGCTGTGGCGAAGAAGGACCTCGATGGAAAAAAGATCTGCTCCAAAGAGGACGAGCACGATCTGATTCTTAAAGGCTATGTCGCATTTCTCGACCCTCCTAAACCGAGCGCGGCAACCGCAATTGACTCGCTGCATAAGCATGGTGTGGGCGTAAAGATTCTTACCGGCGATAACGACTTGATCAGCCGCAAGGTGTGTTGCGACGTGGGACTGGCGCCTGACCCCATGCTTCTGGGTGACGACGTAGAGAAGATGTCAGATGCCGAACTGGCGGAGGCGGCGGATAAGACAACGCTCTTTGCGCGCCTCTCGCCGGCTCACAAGCAGCGGATAGTTCGCGCGTTGCAGGGCAAAGGACACGTTGTCGGATTCATGGGAGACGGGATCAACGACGCGCCTGCGTTGCACGCCGCGGACATCGGCATCTCGGTGGATACGGCGGTGGACATTGCCAAAGAGTCGGCGGACCTGATTCTGCTGGAGAAGAACCTCAATGTGCTGGAAGGCGGTGTGATCGAAGGACGAAAGGTCTTCGCCAACATTCTCAAATATATTCGCATGGGCGCCAGTTCTAACTTTGGCAATATGTTCAGCGTTCTGGGAGCAAGCGCGTTTCTGCCGTTCATTCCGATGGCCCCGATCCAGATTCTGACCAATAACATGCTCTACGATGTTTCGCAGATTCCGATACCCACCGATGCAGTGGACGAAGATCTAGTGGCAAAGCCACGGCCATGGAACATCGATGAGATCAGGCGGTTCATCCTGTTTGTAGGTCCAATCAGCTCGATCTTCGACTACACGACCTTCTTCGTGATGCTCACTTTGTTCAAATGTTGGCATCCACCCAACGCCTCTTTGTTTCAGACGGGTTGGTTCGTCGAGTCGCTAATGACGCAGACGCTGATCATCCACATCATCCGCACCAACAAGATTCCGTTCCTGCAGAGCCGCGCTAGCTGGTCGCTGACTCTGACGACGATTGCCGTCATGGCCTTTGGATCGTGGCTCCCTTTCTCTCCGTTGGCATCTTCGCTAGGTCTGGTGCATCTGCCGGTACTTTATTGGCCAATTCTGCTGCTAACGCTGCTTGCCTATGCTGGCCTAACGCAAACAGTGAAGGTCTGGTTGTTATGGAAGAGATGGATATAGTCCACATGTCTCTGTAATCCCATATGTAATCGTGAGCCGGGGTGATAGTAGACGCGATGCGAAAACTGCAAATCAACCAGCAAGAATCACAGATAAGTCACGAAATTGGTTGCGTTGCCCAACGAATCAAGTTGACGCTACACCCAACAGTGCCAACTAAGCTTTGTAATCGATGCTTTATGGTGCCCGGAGGGAGACTTGAACTCCCACGACCGGTTAAGGTCTGCGGATTTTAAGTCCGCTGTGTCTGCCGATTCCACCATCCGGGCGTTGGGGTTTCCTTCCACATCGTAACCTACGCACGCGACGAATGAGCGACCCGAGGGAGTCTTTGTCTGAGGGGATCGAAGGGTCTTCTTCCCAGGTGGTATCTAACGAGCCGGATATAGCGCACGATACATCTCGCGGTTACGAAGGATGGCCTGAACGTACTCGCGTGTCTCGGAGTAGGGGATCGACTCGACAAACTCAGGGACGTCCTTGTAGTCGTTGCTGGCGAGCCACTGGCGGACCGGCGTATCTCCTGCATTGTAAGCAGCGAGTGCGTACTCCACTTGGCCTCCATAGCGGTCGATCGCCTGCTTCAGATTAATCGTGCCCAACTCGAGGTTGATGGTTGGGTCCAGCAGTTGGCTGGTCGTGAATCCCTTGAGCCCATGCTTCTTGGCCAGCGATTTCCCCACTGACGGAAGCAATTGCATAAGGCCATACGCATTTGCAGGGCTTACGGCACCGGCGTTGAATTCCGACTCCTGCCGGATCAACGAAGCTACCAAATAGGGATCGAGGCCATTGCTCCCCGCGTCCGCCACCAGTTCCTTCCAGTACGGCTGGGGGAAGAGGAGCTGCCAGTAGATTGCGGGTACCTGATTCATAGGCATGGTGAAGAACGAAATCCCGCTGTGCTTCATGGATTGCAGAGCACGAGTGTACTCACCGTAGGAGACGTAGATTTCGGCCTGCGCCAGCGCGCCCCACTCGTCCGAAGAGGTGCCGGCGTGGATCTCTGGTCCGATGTACTCGTTGAGCGCGGCATTGGCGAGCAGACGCGCTTTGATGAGGTGGGTGTCATTCTCCGGCAACTCGCCGGTCAAATCCGGATGCGTTCCCCTGTTAGCTGCATTCAGTGCATGGGTCGGCGATGTGGCGGGCTGCGCGCCCAGCACGGTAAGGCGCTGTAGTGCGAGATTCGCATAGTAGTAGTCGGGGAAGAGGTCGGCCAGTCTACGATAGTAGTTCACAGCCTGGGGAAAATTATGTTCCTCGTCCTCGTAGATACGACCACGCCAGTAGAGTGCGTCTGGAATCTCAATGCCGCCAGCGTATTGTTCGATTTGCTCGTCCATAAGGCGCGCCGCTTCGACATAGTTGCGCGTACGGTAGTTCATCCATGCCGCGCGCCAATGCGCTGATGGCGCATAGGTGCTGTTTGGAAAGAGCTTGACCAGGGTGGAATAGTGATAGATTGCCTGTCCAGGGTCGTGCTTGAGAAGATACATGTTGCCGCCAGAGTAAAGTGCCTCTTCCAGCCAGCGACTGCTTGGATAACGCTCCACCAACTGGGCGATGAGAGCATCGTGGCCAGCGCGGTCGTCCTCGTCTCGCGAGAGTTCGGCCAACATGTAGAGCTTGAGTGCTGCGGTGTCGTCGTTGGTGTCGGGTAGTTTTTCGATATCTCGCCGGCTCAACTGTTTCAACTTGAACTCGCAGAGTGCAGCATAGAGGGACAGCGCATCGCGGTCGGCTGGACTGAGTTGGGGATTATTTTTTCCGATGGCGCTATACTCCGCGCCTGCCTCCCCATATCGTTTGGCGTTGAACAGCGCATCGGCGTGAGTTTTACGCTCAGCGGCGCTCAGCGGCGCTCCGATGGCCTGCAACTGCGCGGCAGACTGCGATGCCTCATACACAAATGGCTGGGCTGTATAGATGGCACGGAAGATGGGCGCAGCGTGAGTGCTGTCCCCTGCCAGTTGATAGGCTCGTGCCAGGGCGTAGCGGAAGTTCACCGGTTGCGATTGCGGCGAATTGACGAGCGGCGTAAGCACCTGCAGTGCGCCCTGCGCATCGTTCTGCTGCAGGTGCGCGCTGGCCAGAAGCACGGGTGCGGTTGCGGCAAAGATGCTATCCGGATAATGATCGGCGAAGTGGTCGAGTAGAGAATATGAATCGCCTGCATGGCCAGACTGAATGGCCGCCTGTGCGCCTAGATAGTCCGCGTAGTCGTCCAGAGCGTTGCCGGACCGCTTGGCCTGATTGAAGTTGCTGATTGCATCGGTGTAGCGATGATCCTGCATATATGCGTGCCCAAGGGCAAGATAGGCCGCTGCTGCGCCCTCGCCGGGATGGATCTGCGCGTAGTGCAATACGCCAGTGAAGGCAGCGGTTGAAGCGGAGGTAGCAAGCTGCTGAGCCATGGGCCGCAACTGCTCGGAGGCCAGAAATGCCTTGGTGAGCTTGATGCTGCGCGCAGTCGGCTGCTTGTAGTGCGCTCGCCTGCGGGCAGCGGGCTTCGCCGTCTTTGACTTTGATGAAGCGGTTGCGGTTACTTTCTTGTGGTCACTGGTGGCATTGACCGAGTGCTGCGTTGAGTTGGCCGTAGCTTTCTTCTGGGAGGCATGCTTCGCAGCGGGTTTGTTTGTTGCCGAGACTGAAACAGCGGGCTTAGCCATCTTCTTAGCGGCTAGCGTAGGCGATGCAGCGCTTGCGCCAGGTGCAGCAGAAGGCTGTGCCAGCAGGCCGCCCCAGGGCAACAGCAGACAAGTCGAAATTACAGCCACTCTATATAAGCTTCTACTGTCCAGCATTGCTTTACGCTCCAACCATGCGCTACCCATCAAAATACGGCGTGCGATGCTCCCCGGCATCGAACCCGTCAAAGCTTACACTTCAACTCTAAGCTGCGTTCCGCCCTTCTTGCGAGGCATGCTCAAGGATGAACCACCTCAGGCACATCTGATTTTCACGTTTTGGAGCATCGATCGCGAGGAACGAAAGGGAAGAGGCGCGCGTTTTGGCATGCCTAATTCCGTTTCTTTCCTCCCAAAAGCAATGTCCCATTGCCCGCAACATGGCAGCGCATTTACACTTGTTCCAGTTGCGGAGCCTGTGCCCGCTCGTACTCCGATCCAGCAATACGTAGGCAGTATTGATTTAGACGGTACAATTGCAACTTTTATATATGCCAGCCATCCAATCACCAGCCACGGAAGAGATTCACCCCGACGTTGCGCTGGTAGCGCGCGCCAAGCAGGGTGACACGGCGGCGTTTGAGCAATTGGTACGGCAGTACGAACGACAAATATTCAGGGTAGCGCATCACATCACTCAAAACCGCGAAGACGCGGAAGATATCACGCAGGACGCATTCTTCAAGGCCTACGAGAAGCTAGACCAGTTTCAGGGCAACTCCAAGTTTTCCACCTGGCTGGTACGCATTGCCGTGAATGAAAGCCTGATGCGTCTGCGCAAGCGTAAGACTAGCAAGACCGTTTCCATGGACGAAGACGTGCAGACGGAAGACGGCTCCATTCCGCGCGATTTTGCCGAATGGAGACCAAACCCGGAGCAGCTATATGGTCAAAGTGAACTCGGCGAAATTCTGCGTAAGACCATCCAGGGACTTCCTCCAGGATTCCGTACGGTATTTACCCTGCGGGACGTGGAGAATCTTTCGACCGAAGAGACGGCGGAGGCACTCGGCTTGAGCGTTCCAGCGGTTAAATCGAGATTACTGCGCGCACGGTTGCAATTGCGCGAGCGGCTAAGCCGCTACTTCCGACAGACGAATGAGGGGGCGAGGGCGTGACCTGCACCGAGTTTCTGAGCAAGCTGGATGACTACTTCGACGGACAGATGGACGCCGACCTCATCACCGAGGTCAGGGTGCATGTGAAGAAGTGCAGCCACTGCGAGGTGGTGATGGACACCACTCGCAAGACGATTGCCATCTATCGCGAGAACGAAGTCTACGAGTTTCCGGATGATCTGCGTGAACGCCTGCATGCGGCGATCATGAAGAAGTGCACCAAAGCAAGTGCCTGAACCTGGGTTCGACATTCCTTCAGCGGCTCAAGCCATTTTGCGAATGCTACGCGCTTCAGCAAGCTCCAACGATGAGGTTTTTATGCATCTGTTTGTACGCAGGCTTTCACTCGCAGTATTATGCTGCACCTCCATTTCCATTTTGGCTCAGATACCCGCAACTCCACCCGCGCCGGCCCAGAACAACGCAACGGCACCGATGCAGACTGCCGTGGCCGCGCCAGCGCAGGTTGCGATCCAGGTTGATCTGGCCAAGTCGCTGGGAACGTACAAGCCCGTTGGGCGATGGTTCGGATACGACGAGTCCGACTACACATTCATGCAGTACGGAAAGCAACTGCTGGGCGAGCTGCATGACATGTCTCCAGTGCCGGTATATATTCGCGCCCATCATCTGTTCACCTCGGGGGATGGAGTTCCCAGCCTGAAGTGGAGCTCCAGCAACGTGTTTACGCTGGACGCCAATGGCATGCCTGTGTACGACTTCACAATTCTGGACAAGATCTTCGATGCCTACCACGAAGCTGGGGTCCGACCGTTTGTAGAGCTGGGATTCATGCCGAAGGACCTGGCCAGCGGCGACGGGCCGTACATGCTGCCCTATCCGAAGACGGTGACCGGCTCGGTGCAGAGTCCGCCCAAGGACTATGCGATGTGGGGCGAGCTGGTGCGGCGCTTTACCGAACACCTGGTGCAGCGATACGGCAAAGCTGAAGTTGCGACGTGGTACTTCGAAGTGTGGAACGAACCGGACATCGGTTACTGGAAGGGCACGCCTGCGGAATACTACAAACTGTACGATTACTCTGTTGCGGGCGTTCGCAAGGCGCTGCCAAATGCTATGGTGGGCGGACCTGCCGTCACTGGTCCGGGATCGACACGCGCCACGACCTTTCTGAATAATTTTTTCAAACACTGCGAGCATGACAAGAACGCCTGGACCGGAGAGCCGATCCCGCTGGACTTTGTCACGTTTCATCCCAAGGGCCAAGCCCGATTTGTGGATGGGCATGTACGCATGGGACTCAGCAACGAGTTGAGCACGGCGGCCAGCGGATTCCGCACGGTTGCCGCGTCGACGAAGTACCACAACCTGCCGATCATCCTGTCGGAGGCAGATCCCGAGGGCTGCGCAGCATGCTCCGCCAAGGAGAACCCTGCCAACGGCTACCGCAACGGGCTGATGTATCCCGCGTACACTGCGGTGGCGATGAAGGCGCTGATCGACCTGGCGGCACAATCGCATGCGAATCTGGCAGGCATGCTCAACTGGGAGTTCGAGTTCGAAGGCAAGCAGTACTTCGAGGGCTTCCGTACTTTGGCGACCAATGGGATAGACAAGCCCGAGCTGAATATCTTCCGTATGGCTGCCATGTTCTCCGGCGATCGGGTGGAAACGACAAGCTCGGCGCAGATAGCATCCGGCGAAATTGCGAAGACCGGAGTGCGCGCGCAGCCGGACATCGATGCGTTTGCTACGAAGAGCCTTCACGAAGCTGCGGTGATGCTGTGGAACTATCATGACGACGACCTTCCTGCTGTCGATACCAAGATCACGGTGAAGATCGCAGGCATTCCTGTTGGCATAAAACGGGTGCGGTTGGAACACTTCCGCATCGACAACAACCACTCCAACGCGTTCACGGTGTGGAAGGCTATGGGATCGCCCCAAGAGCCGACACCGGAGCAGTATGCGCAACTGAAGGCAGCAGGACAGCTAGAGCTGCTGACATCGCCGGAGTGGATGGATGTCAAGGGTGGAAGTGTGACCATTGATACGCCGATGCCACGGCAGGCGACATCGCTGCTGCATCTGGAGTGGTAGGGGTGGATGCGAGCCAAACTCCGCTTAGGATGACAGGTTATTTTTCACCTCCGTTGAGGATGACGAATTGTTTTTGTCGTGGTGCATGAGGAGGATGTTGTTGGGGTCTGTGCCGAGGGGGATGGCGTTCTGCTCGAATGCCTGGAGGATGCGGCGGCGCAGCTCGCGCAGGATGGCGTCCTTCTGATTGATTGCGATTCGAATACTGACCGGGTAAATTACGACGCGCCCGTGGATGGCATCGACGCCGGGGACGACGGGATCGGCGAGAGCGATCTGCTGGAAGGCGGGATCGTTGCGCACGGCTAGCGCGGTGGCGCGGAGGATAGACAGGACTCGATCGGGATCGGCTGAGGCGTCGACTGAGAGAGAGATCGTGGCGACGATGAAGTCGCGGGACATGTTGGAGACGGTGGCTACCTGGGAGTTGGGGATGAAATGGACTGCTCCATCGATATCGCGCAGGGTAGTGACGCGCAGGGTGAGGTCTATGACGGTGCCTGCGAGGCCTGCGAGGCGAACGTTATCGCCGACGTTGTACTGATTTTCCAAAAGAATAAAGATGCCGTTGAGTACGTCTTTGAAGAGGGACTGCGCCCCGAGACCGATACCGACTCCGACGACTCCGGCGGAGGCGAGTAGTGGGGTGAGGTTGATGTTGAAGACGGAGAGGATGTGGAGCAGGACAATGAAACCGATGATGCCGTAGGCCGTGGCGCGCAGGATGGCGGCGACGGTGCGGATTTCGGAGGCGCGCTGCTGGTTGTCGGTCTGGCGGTCTGCCAGAACCCTCATGCGATGAACGAAGAAGTTGACGATTTGGGCGAGAATAAAGGCGATGACAAGGATGACTGTCATGCGTGGAAGGTCGCCGTGGACGAAGGCGAGGAGATCGTGGTGCCATTGATGCAGCACATCGGTAAAGTTGTCGAAATCTCCGGCCAGCTTAGCGTTCTCTTGCACAGTGAGGGTGAGGAGGAACATGATGGGACATCTCCGATATTTGTACGGGCTTAAGTTGAGGCCACTGGGTCAAGTATCTCTCGTTTGATGAAATGAATGCTGTGAAGGAGGGGAGCGATGAAGATGCTTCGCAGGATGACAGTATGGGCTGCGGCCGGTGGATTGATGCTGGCGATGGGGAGTGCGGGACAGGGGCAGCAGGGAAGCGGGGGCCGGACACAGCCGGTGCAGACCCAGGAGCCGATGATACCGATTGTGATGCCCGATTCGCAGACAGATAAGTTGGAGCAGGACCGGGAAAAGCTGGCAAACAAAGAACGGCAGAAGAAGCTGGTGGAGGAAACGGCGAAGCTGCTGGAGCTGGCGAATGAGCTGAAGGCGGCAGTGGACAAGTCGAACAAGGACACGCTGTCGCTAGATGTGGTGCGCAAGGCGGATGAGATTGAGAAACTGGCGCATAGTGTGAAAGTGGGGATGAAGGGGAACTGAGGAGCGCGTGAAGTTGCAGGTTGGATTCGGCGACGGCCTGTAGGGTGGGGAGGATAGTTGCAGGTTGCAGATTGTCAGTTGCAAGTTGAAGGGCGGGTTGGGGATCGGCTATGGGCTGTGAGGTATGGGCCATGAGCAGGTTTTCGGGCATTGCGGCGATGGGGGCGATGGGGCCGAGGTCGGGGTCGAGGATGAGGTTTTCCACCAAGCTGTCGGGACCGTTGGGGTCTGAGCCGGGGTCGCGGGGGAGGAGGCAGGCGATGACCTGGAGGCCGTAGAGGAGGCGGCCGGCGCGGATGGGGTCGAGGTCGTTGGAGGCGATGCGGCCGAGGATCTGGGAGGCAACAAGGAGGGCGGAGGCACGGTCCTCGACGATGGGGAGGGTGAATGGCTCGGCGGCGTCGAGGTAGCGGAAGTTACCGGCTGGAGGCGCGGGGCGGCGGGTAGTGTGGTGGTAGTAGCAGAAACTTTCGCCGCGCAGTGCGACCGAGCG
>CAIZFH010000305.1 GCA_903932155.1 uncultured Granulicella sp.
GTCGTTGTTGTTGCTTCTAGGTGACCCAAGCCTTCAGCCTTGGCCTCCTCGACACCGACGACAAAGTAGCCGCCGCAGTCATCATCCCCCCAGAAGACCCCAAAACCCAACCGGAGAACGGCACGCTATTGCAGTAGGGGAAGGCTTCTAGGTAAGCCAAGGCTTTAGCCTTGGCCCTCCTCGACACCGGCGACAAAGTAGCCGCCGCCGTAGTCATCCCCCCGAAGACGCAAAGGTTCAGCCCGCGAACGGCACGCTTCTGCAGTAGACACGCCAGCGTTGCCAAATAACTCAGGCAAAATCAAATTGCAGGACTCCTTGGGTGGTACACGTGCGATCGGGCATCACTGAGGGCGGAGCGAGTTCGCTTTGTTGAGGTCTAAAGACTGTTAGGACGGTTCTAGTTCCACGCTCAAGTGAACCCCACGCATATCCATCAACTTGATGTGTCCCAGTGAAACTCCCAATGTTTACGCTCTCCACACGCGATTCATACATATCATGCTTGCATGATGCGAGATCTGCCACTAACGATCTGGGTCGCGCCCTTGATTTCCCAATGGGCACGAAGGCTCCTGGGCATTTGAACCAATGAGGACTGATCTGCTCATACAGCGGCTTGCCTTCCACGAACGGCTTTGGTAAGCGCCAGATGATCGCTCCGCTCACTTGTACATCCTCCAAATCCGGATCTCCAAGACGCACTGCAGCGGAGTGAATCGTTACCCCCGCAGATCCAGACTGCCTAACGACGTATTCTGCGAAGTTGCCGACCTTGGAATCTGCTAGCCATCGCTCTCGAGGAAGTAGCAGTAGTCTGGCGGCATACTCTGCCATTGCCTCCTCCGCAGCAGTTGAGGGAAGCCGCATCGTTGCTTCATCAAGATGCGTTCCCCGCCAATGGATGAGGAAGTGCCCCAACTCGTGTGCCACCGATAGTCTGGCAGTATCCCGATCAACATAATCAGGGATCGCCACAATCGCTTTAGACTTCTCCAAACGAAGCACCCCCGTATGACTTGCCCTCAGATTAGGGCGGCCAGCGGTGTACGAGGGTCCTGATCTCGAAGGACTATTGGGAGGAGTACCAGCGAGAGTGACTCCAAGAATGCGGCATAGAAGCTCAACACTGATTGACGGATGCGAAGTCGCCATTGCACTGTACCGCTCAATGAGTTCCCCTACAACCCTCTGCAGGGTACTAATAGGCTCCTCGCCGCCATTGAACTCAACAAATCGCCGGATACCTAAAGGCAGGCCGATAGGGCTGGTGGTCGCGTTCACCACTGCAGCGAGTCCATCATCTAGACAATGATGTCTATCGGAAATCCGCCCCATCACCTTCCGGTCTCCACACCGGGTAGACCAAGCTGGGCATCTGATGCGGGAATGGCGGACGAACGGGCTTCTCTACTTACATCGTCGATTATTCGCAGCAAGAACTCCCGAGCATTGCCTTGGTCATTGCCCAGCCTTTTTCTTCCAACCAATTCAGCGTCGACACGTGCAACCACGCGGGTCAAATGTACTGGAGCTACATGGTCGCGAAGATCACCAGTGAGCAGACCGAAAACGCCATCCTGTTCCTCATGGGAAAGTTCGTCGGAAAGCAGTCGATCATCAGGGAATCCGATCGCTCTCTCAAAAGCCAGTTCCACTAGGGAACGCTTATGAGCGAACGACGGGTCCATGAATGCATGCAACTGCCAAATTGATTCGTACATCTTCTCGACAGCTCGAATTTCCTCCTCGTACGGTTCCAAACCCTCCGGGCTAATAGAGCTTACATCCCGCAGATGGGCTGACTTCGCCAAATTGGAACCGACAACCAAGGCTTGAGCTACTTTCATTGACGTCTTACGAACTGGGCAATGTACCACTATTGAACCCAATGGCAAGTTGCAGATGCTCTCTATCTCGCGCTCTAGAGCAAAACGATTCTTCGCCTTAGAAAACTTCTCCGCTATGGTTTTGTCGCTCTCTCCGCCCGTGTGATGAGCCTTCCTCAACCTGTACACAAGTTTTGGCAACCTGCGGGATCTCAAGCGTCCCAGGAGGCTACGTGCAGCCCTGGCACGAGACACGATCTCATCAAGCTGCTCCGTTGAAAGTGACTTGCCCGCTGCGGGCACCATTGCTTGTATCATCCTCGTCACCTCGGTCGAGGTGGGAGAGTCAGCCGGCCAAGTTGCCCGCACGATATCCTGCCAAGCTCTGTCTCGATTCGTAGAGGAGGGAGCAAGCGCGGGAGCAACGCTCTCGATTCCAGTTGCAAGCTGAGCAAGAGTTGAGATGAACTCCGTATCCCCCAGAACTTGCATCCACGGGGGTAGGCTCTGCAAGCCCAAGAACTGAACCGCTGTCCCGAGCATCGCGCCCGCTGCGCACTTAATGGGATGAAAGAGCGCTCGTTCATTAATCAGATATCTTGCCTTGAGAATTCCACTGATCTCAGAGAGAACATCATGCCGCATTTTATCGGTGAATATTTGAATAGCCGTTCTAATTGCGGGCTTACCCGTCGGTGATTTCTCCCCGTCCACAGACACCACACAAAGGTAGCGAAGAAAGCGATCATCAAACTGCACCCGAAGCCCAGCATTGTCGGCATCTCGACGCGCGTAGTCCAGGAGGTCCGCACAGATGGTGTTTCCAACCATGTCTATCAGGAAGAGATCCCGATGGAAAACCAAGTCCTGCGGCAATACCTCGCCGCCCAACTTATCCGCGACACGCGTTACGAGCAGCGTCTCCGGATCGGGCTCCGTCTGCCCATGCCCGTGTGCGAACTCAATTCTGAGAAGGAGTCGAAAAGCGAGCTCCAAATCACGCAAGTGCCCCAGCAACACCTTACGTTCCTCAGTGGTAAGGTCAGCGGCGAGTTCCTCCGCCCACCTCACCTCTCTTAGCAAGTTTTCACTCAGACCCAGATTCGAGAGTTCCTCTAACACTTCGGGTGCCAAATCATGCAAGCGCCGCTCCGTCACCCAAAAGTAAAGTAACTGAGCGACTAATGCATTGAAAAAGCGCACCTGCCTCGGAGGATCATCGTGTTTTTCGGCAAAAACCTGGACTTCATCTTCTAAAGTGTGGCCGAATGCCCCGTGCGCGGTGTCGTGCAGGAGTGCCATGAGGCGCAGGGCAGCCAATCGATCCCTTAAGAGAGTCGCCAACTCCTTTCCGGAAACGGATTCGACCGCCGTGGCTCGGCCAGCGGGAACCGCATAGTCAAACGTGCAGTCATGATGACCATCGAGCCAAGCCAGCAGCCGACATGACATCTTCTGGACAACTTCCACGACTCCGACGACGTGGTTGAACCTGGCATGTATTGCATCGGGAAACACACGATCCGTAAATCCCAACTGCTTCAATTCATACAGCCGCTGAAGACTGGGAGTGTGAAGGATCTCGAGTTCGAATCGTGAAAAATCCTGGTCCCCATACAATCGAGTTCTTATAATCTTGGGTTTCGAATTACTGCGCAAGAACTGCATCGGCTACCTCACGGTCATCCAGCTACGATTGTAGTCCCGATCTTTCGGGGTATCCACTTGCATTCCCCCTCCGCTCGGTGCCGCTCCGCAACCAAATCCACCCACCCAGTACATCCCCACCTCATCCGCATCCAACCAACCAGACCCACCCGGAAAAGAGGAACCCGCATGTCCGAGCACCACGACGCCCCCAAAGCCCACGAGCCCCACGCCCCCCACGAGGAGCACACCAAGGGCCCCAGCAATCCCAAAGAGATCAACTCCCCCAAACATTGATCCAGCCCTCCTCCGACATCGCCTACTGGGCCAAAGAATTCCACGTCACCAGCCAGGCCCTGCATGAAGCCATCCGCTCCCACGGCACCCACGTCGACAAAGTCCGCGCCGCCCTCGCCCATCACGCCGCCTAGCACCTAACACCCAGCACCTAGCACCTGGAACCTCCAAAACCCTGTCAAGACCCTCGAAACCCCAAATATCCCTCAACCCACTCATTCCAAACCACTAAATAGTTGAAAATAGTTGGCATACTAGTTATGCTCCACCTGCTAGTCTATTAATAGAGGTCAAATAAAAGACGAATTTATCAAACAACTAAGTCGAATAGAATCTAATATTTAGCTCTAACCCGTTTTAATGCATGATTTTGCAGGCAAAATCTTGTAAATGTATGATTCTGGATATTTTACAGGTATGGGGGGGGTGGGGGGGGGACCCCGGCTTAGTGGCGGATTTGAGAGTTGGGCCGGCTGCGTCAGGCGTGGCGGCTGCGGGTGAGGCGGTAGTAGATGGCTGGGGTGACGATGAGCGACAGAACTACCGAGATAAGCAGTCCGCCGATGACGGCGATGGCCAGCGGCTGCAGCATCTGTGATCCGGAGCCGAGAGCGAAGGCCAGGGGCAGCATGCCGCAGACGGCCGCAATCGCCGTCATGACGATGGGGCGCAGCCGGCGCTGTGCGGCGTGCAGCATTGCCTCGCGGGCCAGGTCGCGGGAGGCGAAGGCATCCGGGTTGGCGATTCGTTCGACCTCTGCCTGGGCGCGGAACTTCTCGTCTGCGTCGAGCAGCAGAATGCCATTCTTTGCCACAATGCCGATGACCATGATGAGGCCCATGAAGCTGGCGACGTTGAAGTCGGTACGCGTAATGAGCAGCGCGAGCACGACGCCGGAGATGGAGAGCACGGAGCTGGTGAGGATGGCGATGGGCGCGGAGAAGTTGCGGAACTCGGCGAGCAGGACGCCGAAGACCAGCACCAGCGCGAGGACCAGAACGCGCAGCAGGTCCTGGAAAGACTTCTGCTGCTCTTCGTAGGTGCCGCCGTACTCGATGCGAACGCTGGCGGGGATGTGGAGATTCTGAACGGTGGTCTGGACCTGCTTCATGGCGGTGCCGAGATCGGAGCCTTCCAGCCGTCCCGTGACGGTGACCAACTGCTGCAGGTTCTCGCGGCGGATCTCACCCTGCGGCGGCAGCTCGGTGACCTGCGCCAACGATCCCAGCGATGCTGTATGGCCAGCGCTGGAGTTGAAGACCGTATTCTGGATAGCGTCCAGGGACGCGCGGTTCTGTTCTGGCAGGCGAACGCGAATGGTGTAGGGGCGACCGTTTACGATCATCGGCTCTGCCGCGGGAAGGCCATCGAGGATGGCAGTCGTATCGTCGGCAACCTCGCTGGGAGTGAATCCGAGGCGGCCCGCGACATCCGTATCGATCTGGAAGCTGGTGGCAGGGCCGGAGATGGTGTTGTCCACACCGTTCTTGGTGTCCACCACTCCAGGAATTTTCTTGATCGCCGTCTCCACACGCGGGCCCAGCTGGTTGAGCAGTTGGGTGTCGCTGGAGAAGAGCTTGATGACGATGTCTTCGGGCTGATTGGAGAGGTCGCCGATCATGTCCTGCAGCACCTGCACGAACTCGACGTCGAGTGCGGGCTCGGATTTGAGAATGCGGCCGCGCACATCGTCCATGATCTCGTCGATAGAGCGGTCGCGGTCCTTCTTTAGGCGCACCGTGAAGTCGCCGCGGTTGGCTTCAGTGACAGCGGCAAGGCCCAGTTCCAACCCCGTACGACGTGAGGTGATCTCGACCTCGGGCGTGCTATGGAGGATCTGCTCGACATGCGTGAGAATGCGGTTGGTCTCGGCGAGCGAGGTGCCTGCGGGAGTGAGGTAGTCGAGGATGAACGCGCCTTCATCCATCTCCGGCAGCAGGTCTGAGCCAAGCGCGTTGTAGGCAAACCAGGTGGCCACGACCAGCGCGATGCATACCGCGGCAAGCGCGATGGGCCTGGTTAGCGCCCAGGTCAGTGCGCGCGCGTGGGCGGCAAGAACGCGCCGCATCACGGGGCCGTCAATGTGTCCGGCGTGCGCGGGGCTTGGCGGTTGCGGTGCAATAGCGGAAGGCCCGGCCTCCAGCTCGGCGGGACTGTCGATGGCGTTGCCACGGGAGAAGAATGGGAATAGCGGTTTGCGGGCTCTGTCGCCGGACAGCTTGCGTTCACCCAGCAGCGAGAGCGAGAGCGCCGGGGTAAACGTGACGGCGAGGGCAAGCGAGGTGAGCAGCGCCGCGGTCATGGTGACGGCGAGTGCTCGGAAGAAGCTGCCGGTGACGCCAGTTGTTGCGATGAGGGGAAGGAAGACTACTACAGGCGTGATGGTGGAGAAGACCAGCGGAGTGGCGAGTTCGTGGAGCGCAAGGCGAATGGCGGTAGTACGCGACTGGCCCGCGTCGCGGTGGACAACAATGTTTTCGACCACAACGATGGCGTCGTCGATGACCAGGCCGATGGCGGCGGCCAAGCCGCCCAGGGTCATCAGGTTGAACGATTGGCCGATGACCCAGAGAAAGAGGATGGTAACCGCAACGGTTACGGGAATCACAAGGCCTGCGACCAGCGAGCTGGACCAATCGCGCAGGAAGAGGAAGAGGATGATGCAGGCCAGGACGAGGCCGATGAAGATGGCGTCGCGCACACTGGCGATGGACTCGCGCACTAACTGAGACTGATCGTAGAACGGGGCGAGATGAACGTCTGGTGGGAGGATTCGGCTAAGTAGCGCGACTTCCGCGGCAACCTCATTCGCCACCTGAACCGTGTTCGCGGAGGGCTGGCGAGCGAGGTTGATGAGTACGGAGGGAACACCGTTGGCGGTGACGGTATGGTAGACAGGCTCGGTCCCTGAGCGTACGTCCGCCACGTCCGAGATGTGTACGGGAGCGCCTGTGGGGGTTGTCTTGACCACCAAGGAGGCGAGATGAGCTGCATCGTGCGCCTGCGAGCCGACCAGCGCGAGGATGAGTTCATGGTTGGCCTGGTAGAGGCCGGGTGAGTCGATGATGTTGGAATTCTGCACGGCGTTGACGAGGTCCGTGAGTGTGGCGCCGGAGTTCTGCAGGCGGGCCATGTCGGGAACGATGTGAAACTCGGGAACCTCGCCTCCCTGTACGGTTACCGTGCTGACGCCGTCCACTCGGTTCAGGGGAGGCTTGAGGTCGTAGGTTGCAATCTCCCACAGCCTGGTGGGCGAGACGGTGGCGGGCCCGCGGTCGTCCGCGGTGAGCGCGTAACCGAGGATGGGGAAGGTTGCAAAGGTGAGGCGGTTGGTGGAGATGACGGCGGTGGCAGGCAGCGTCTGGCGGACCTTGGAGAGCGCGGCATCGGCCAGTTGCAGGGTGTGGAACATGTCGACGTTCCAGTCGAAGAAGAGGCTGACTTCAGCCGAGCCGCGGCTTGTGGTACTGCGCACGGTGCGCAGGCCGGGAACGCTGTTGACCGCGTCCTCTATGGGCTTGGTGATGGTGACCTGCATCTGCTCGACGGGCATGACGCCGTTATCGACGCCGATGACGACGCGGGGGAAGTTGGTGTCTGGGAAGACGGAGATGGGGACTTGAAATGCCGCGTAGACGCCGGCAAGGGAGAGCACAACGACCAGAAAGAAGATGGTGCGCGACATGCGCGAGAGCCAGAAGGACGACTCCTGTGCCGGGTCTGTGGATGGGTTGGGCGCGCGCTGGCTCACTTATCGTCCGCATCCTTTCCGGAGTCGGAATCGGTGGCTGCGCCGATTTTTACCTTGGTGTTCTCATCGAGTCCGTAGGCCCCGGTGGAGATCACCGTGTCGGATGGAGCGATACCGCTGAGAATCTGCACGTCGTCGGCGTTCTGGATTCCGAGTGTGACCGTCTTCTTGTGCGCGGTGGAATCCGCCGCCATGACCATGACGAACTTAGAGGTGCCATCTGGGCTGCTCTGGATGGCATCCACAGGAACGGTGAGCGCGTTAGGGATGGTGTGGCCCTGGATGGACACATGGACCGGCGTTCCCGGCTTTAGCGCGCCCCTGGCGTTCTCCACGCGCAGCCACACCTCGACGGTAGTGCTGCCGGTGTCGAGCGCGGGGCTGATGAGCGAGACCTTGGCGGGTACAGGCTGCGCAATGCCGGGCACAATGAGCGTGGCTGGGGCGCCGATCTCAAGCTGCTGAGCCTGCATCTGCGCGATGTGCAGCTTGGCGATCAGCGCCGAGGTGTCCATCACCGTGACGACCGGAGTTCCCGCGGCTGCCGTCTCGCCGACAAAGAGCGGCCGGTCGGTGACTACGCCGTCGATGGGGCTGCGAATCTCGGTGTAGCTCAGTGCCGCCTCGGCACCGAGATACTTTCCCTTGGCGGAGTCGAGATTGCCCTGTGCATTTTGCAGGGCAGCCTTGTTGCTGACGTTCTGCATGGACTTCAAGTGCTGGTTGGCGATGTCGTAGGCGGCTTGCGCCTGCACGAGTGCCGCCTTGGCGGTATCGAGGTCGCGGCCTGGAATGGCACCCTGGGTGAAGAGCTGGTTGCGCGCGGTAACGATGGACTGTGCGAGGTCGAGATTGGCCTTGGCCTGGGCAAGGTCGAGCTGGGATTTGGTAAGGTCTTCGGGCGCGGTGGCCTTGGTTGCCGTCTCGAAGGTGGCCTGCGATGCGGTGTAGCTGCCTTTGTTATCCAGCTCCGCTGCGGCAAGATCACTGTTCTCCAGCGTGGCAAGCAGTTCGCCGGCATGAACGCGCGAGCCGCGCTGCACATAAAACTTCTTAACCGGCGCACTTACCTTCGGTGAGATGGCAGCCTGCGCCAGCGGGGTAAGGATGGCGTCGGCGGCGATCTGCTCCGAGATGCTGCCCTGCTGCGGATGTGCGGCCTGCACGTTGACCTCGGGCGTGGGTTCCTCCTCGGCCTTCTTGCAGCCGATGGGAAGCAGCAGGACAGGCAGCAAGAGGGAGCTGCAAAGCAGAACAGAGGAACGCATGAGCGTGTGCGACGCGAGGTTTGGAAAGCGGGTTGTCGGCTTCATCATTTAGATCGTTCCTGTCAGCAGTTGGAGGTTGGCGAGCGCGGTCTGATAGCGGACGATGCCGTCCTCGCGGGCGATTTCAGCGGCGGTCAACGAGTTCTCCGCATCGACGACTTCAAGAATTGGGGATTCGCCGGCGGAATAACTGAGCCGCATCAGGCGGAGGCCTTCGGCAGCCGTGGTTACGCTGAGGTTCAGGCTGTCGAGCTGGTCGTGCGCGGCCACGGCTTCGGCATAGAACACTTCGAGGTCCGCGATCAGCTTGCGCTGCGTGTTGCTCAGCATCGTGCGCGCAGTGTCGCGGTTGATCTCGCTCTGGTGAACGCGGTCGCGTGTGGTGAACCAGTCCCATAACGGGATGTTGAGCGTGGCGCTGGCGGAGTAGCCCAGGTTGTGGTCGCCAAGCTGGTTGTATAGCCCGAACTGCGCGGCGTCGATGCCATAGGAGTAGTTGAGGGAGAGGCCGGGCAGGTAACCAAGGCGGGCGGAGGTGACATTTAGGTTGGCAAGATGCGAGATGGCAAATGCGCTGGCGAGCTCTGGGTT
The DNA here is from genome assembly GCA_903932155.1 of uncultured Granulicella sp. Classification (GTDB taxonomy): domain Bacteria; phylum Acidobacteriota; class Terriglobia; order Terriglobales; family Acidobacteriaceae; genus Edaphobacter. The sequence continues at coordinate 9,384 of CAIZFH010000305.1, forward strand.
GTTCTTGATGAGAGCGGCCTCCACGTCGGCGCGTGCGGGAACAGAGCGTGTGTCGGGTACAACCAGCGAGTAGGGTGTGCGCGGATCGGAAAAGAGGAGGACAGCGAGATCGAGGCGGGCCTTGTCTGCATTGAGCCTGGCATCGGCGAGGTCACGGTCGCGCTGCTGCTGTTGAAGCTGCGCCTTGACGACGTCTGCGTGGGCAACCTCGCGGACCGTCTCGCGCTGCTGGGTGAGGGTGGTGAGGCTGGCGGCCTCGGTGGCGGCGCGCTGGGCCACCGTGATGCGGTTGCCGGCGGTGGACGATGCGTAAAACAGGCCAACCACGGCGGCGACCAAGCCACGACGGGCGATCTCCATCTCTGCCGTAGCGACGGACAGCGAGGCCGATGCCTTACTGACGGCATTGAACTGTTGCGGACCTATGTTTTCCGTCACCGAGGCCTGGCTGAGATATTCGTGAACGCCGTTGTTGGCGATGAAGCGGGGTAACGAGGCAGTTGTCTGTTGCGGGTCTTTCACCTTTGCCGGATTGCCAACGACCCCCGCGCCGCCCTGGGAGTAGATGAATTGATTGTTATAGACGGCGCTGGGTAATAGCGCAGCCTGGGCGATGGATTGGTCGAGTTTGGCAATCTTAGCCTGAGCAGCAGCTGCGGCGAAGGCAGGCTCCGAAGTACGCGCGCGGGCAATCGCTTCGTCCAGGCTGATGGCAGTGGGCGAGGACTGGGTGGCCGCAGCAGGCTGTTGGGCCAACCCTGTCGAAGCGAGTATTACGAAAAAGAGGAGTGGAACAAGGAGCATGCGCCTGCGCGGGGAACTCCATCGTGCACGAAGAATAGACATTAGACTCAATCGGTACCGTTCCAGAAAAACAAGATACACACTGACCGTATGCAGCTTTCAGTGTAACCGCGCCAGTACACGCCTCCACAGCGAGCGGGAAGCAGGGCTTTCTACCGCTCCAAGTCTAACTGTGCCAGCACGGGCTTAAGCAAAGATTAAGGGAGAGTTGAGTAGAGTAGATTGAACCGATGAGAGTGCTGATCGTGGAAGACGAAGCCCGGCTTGCGGACAACATTGCAGAAGCCCTGCGCGCGCGGTGCGGCTTCGCGGTGGACTGCGCCGGGAACGGTACGGACGGGGCTGCGATGACCGAGTTCAAACACTACGATCTATTGCTTCTGGACCTGATGCTGCCGGGCCTGGATGGCCTCAGCATCGTGCGCCAGGTGCGTCGCCGCAAGGACATGACGCCGATCCTGATTCTGACAGCGCGCGACCAGCCGGCACAGGTGGTGGAGCTGCTGAACGCCGGTGCCGACGATTACTTGACCAAGCCGTTCGACCTGGGCGAGCTGCTGGCCAGGGCCAAAGCCCTGATTCGCCGAGGCAAAGGCACCCCGCAGCCAGTGTTGACGGTTGGCCGGATCAGCCTGAACACGGTGGAGCAGACGGTGCGATGCGCGGGCGAACTGATTGACCTATCCCCCACGGAGTACCGCCTGCTGGAATATCTGATCTTCCGCCCGCGCGCTATCGTCTCCGCGCGCGAACTGCTGGAGCACCTGTACGACTACAACTGGCAGCACCACTCGAATGTGATTGAGGCGCATATCTCCAACCTGCGCAAGAAGCTGCGCGCGGTGGGCGAAGAGACCTCCATTGCTACGCTGCGTGGGCGCGGCTATCGCCTGGAAGCGCCGGAGCAGCAGCTATGAGCGCCGCGGCGTTCAAGACGCGTTCGCTCAGTGGACAACTGATCGGGGGAGTTCTGCTGGCGGAGCTGCTGTGCGCCGCGCTCATATCCGTAGTTGCCATCGGACACGAGATGCATGGCCGCCGGCGCTCGTTCGACGTGATGCTGCGTGGCCGCGCCGACTCGCTGATGGGGGCTGTACAGGACGCCGAAGACCCGGAGGACAATGTAACGGTCGATCCGACGGAGCTGGTGCTGCCCGCGCAGGATGTCTACGAGGTGCTGAATCCCGCAGGGCGCGTGCTGGGCCACTCGCCCATCTGGTCCGCCGAGCTGCAGGCAGCACTGAGTTCCACGCACGCTGCCGGCACCTTCAACTTCAGGACTGGACGAGTGCACTACCGCGCTGTACGCTTCGACGGCGTGCGCGTGATTGACCGCGAAGAGAACGGTGGTATTCGCCGCCCTGTCACAGTGCTATACGCCTCACCTACCCGCGATATGTGGCATGAATCGGTGGAGGCGGAGTGGTTTTATATTGCAGCAAGCGTACTGTTGCTGACTGTTACCTGCGTCGCGCTGGTGTGGTTTTTGCGCCGCAGGTTGTCGCCGCTGCAAGAGCTTGCGGCGATTGCCAGCCGCGTCTCGACGCGCTCCTGGGAGTTTGTACCGCCGGTTGCCGTTCTGAGTACCACGGAACTTGCTCCTATTGCGCTTTCGATGGAAGAGCTGTTGCAGGGGCTGCAACTGGCCTTTGAGCGGCAACGCCAGTTGACGGGAGACGCTGCACACGAGTTGAAGACATCGATTGCCGTATTGAAGTCGAGCTTGCAACTACTTTCCATGGTGCCGCGAACGAAAGAGCAATATGAGGCAGGACTGGATGGCTTGTTGCTGGATTCCGAACGCATGGAGGAGCTGGTTAGCCGGATGCTGACGCTGGCGCGGATGGAAGAAGCACCTGTGGAGGAGGACGAGCCGTGCGACCTGCAAGCGATTCTGGGAGCGGTTACGGAACGGTTGCGTCCTGTGGCCGAGTTGCAACAGGTTGATTTGGAGGGTGATGCCGGCGAATCGCGCGTGGTTGCGATGCCGGCCGACGATGCGGATGTGCTCTGCTCGAACCTGATCGTGAACGCCTTGCAGCACAGCAGCCCGAACGGGCGCGTCTCCGCTTCCGTGCAGGCGCAGGGTGAAGTTACTGTGCTGCAGGTGGTAGACCAGGGCGAAGGCATTCCAGAGTCCGCGCTCCCCCATGTCTTTGAACGCTTCTATCGCGCCGACCGCTCGCGCAGCCGTGCCAGCGGTGGAGCAGGGCTAGGACTGTCCATCTGCAAGGCCATTGTGGAGCGCTCCGGCGGGACCATCCACATACAGAGCGTTGTGGGAAAGGGCACCGAGGTGACTGTGGTACTGCCCGCTCGGCCATCTTCCGCGTAATGCGGAAGTTAATACCGCGAGCCCGACCGCTTTCTTCAAGCAGCGTGAGCGGCGATCAGACGTGCTGGACGGCCTGAGCCAGGTGGTTGAGCGTGCTCTTGGCGTCGCCATAGAGCATGGAGGTGTTGGGCTTGAAGAAGAGCGGATTCTCCAGTCCTGAGAAACCGCGTCCCTGGCCGCGCTTGAGCACGATGACGCTCTTGGAGTGGTCTACCTCGAGGATGGGCATACCGGCGATGAGCGAGTTGGGATTGTCGCGCGCGTCGGGATTGACGACGTCGTTGGCGCCAATGACCACGGAGACGTCGGTGGAGGAGAACTCGGGGTTGATCTGCTCCATCTCGTAGAGAGCGGAATAGGGCACGTTGGCCTCGGCCAGAAGCACGTTCATGTGGCCGGGCATGCGTCCGGCGACGGGATGGATGGCGTAGCGGACGGTGACACCGCGCGACTCCAGCAGCTCGGCCAGCTCGCGGACGGCATGCTGCGCCTGGGCGGTGGCAAGTCCATATCCGGGAACGAAGACAACGCTGTTGGCAAAGGCAAGCTGCATGGCTGCGTCGTCCAGCGAGATCTCGCGCATCACTCCGCCGGTGTCGGTGGATGCCTCCGCGATGACCGAGCCGAAGCCGCCAAAGAGCACATTGGTGATGGAGCGGTTCATGGCTTTGCACATGAGTACGGAGAGGATGAATCCGGAGAAGCCGTCCAGCGTACCGGCGATGATGAGGACATTGTTGCTCAGGACGAAGCCTGTGGCGGCGGCGGCAAGGCCAGCGTAGCTGTTCAACAGCGACATGACGACCGGCATGTCCGCCGAGCCGATGGGTATGACCAGCATGACGCCAAAGACGAAGGCCACGCCCAGCATGGTGTAGAAGGCCGCAATGACGGAGGGATGCATCCAGAAGTAGACGAAGCTACCCGTCATAACGAGAAAGATGACCAGGTTGATGGCGTTCTGGCCGCGGAACTGGATGGGCTTGCCAGGGATGGTGCCATGCAGCTTGCCGGCAGCGATGAGCGAACCGGTGGTAGTGAGCGCGCCCAGCATGACTTCAAATCCCAGTGCTCCGCGGGTGACGACGCTCATCTCCGAGCCGTGGATGATGAACTCGCCGACTCCGACCAGCGCGGCAGCCAGCGCTCCAAAGGCGTGGGAGAGTGCGGTCCGCTGCGGCATGGAGGTCATGGGAACGAAGAGCGCCATCCAAATGCCGATGATGGAGCCGATGGTGAGCCCGATAAGGATCCATTCCCATGTGACGATGTGCGCGCCAACCAGAGTGCCGATGATGGCTGCCAACATTCCGCCTTCGGCCAGGAACATGCCACGCCGCGCCGTCTCTGGGTGCGACATGCCCTTCAGGGCGAGTACGAAGAGGATGGAAGCAAGCAGGTAGGTCGCTTCCATGAAGTAGGAAGTGAGGCTCATTTGGACACTCCCGTAGATGGCGCGGCTGAAGCCGTCTTCTTCTCGTCCTTGCGTTTGACGAACATCTTCAACATGCGATCGGTGATTCCGAAACCGCCGACCACGTTGATGGTGGCCGCGGTGACGGCGACAAAGCCGAGGATGTGCGCAACGGGCGAACGGGTGGCACCGGCCAATACCAGCGATCCGATCAGCGAGATGCCGCTGATGGCGTTGGTGGCTGACATGAGCGGCGTATGCAGCAGGGGCGGCACGCGGCTGATGACCTGGTAGCCCAGGAAGGCGGCGAGCGCGAAGACGTAGACCGAAGCGATCAGGACGGCAGGATTCATAGGCCTCTCGGGTTCACAACTAAACTGTTTGGACCGCCAGCGCTTCCAGAGCCGAAGCCACGCGCGGATTGACGACCTTGGACTGATGGGCCACGCAGGAGCCACTGAGGATCTCGTCCTGCATATTGAGGTTGAGCGCGCCATCCTTGACGATGAGGGCTAGGAAGTTGGCAATGTTGCGCGAGTAGAGCTGGCTGGCGTGGCCGGGTACGGTGGTGGGCAGATTGAGCGGAGCAAATAAAGTAACTCCGTTATGGATCTGGGTCTCGCCTGGCTTGGTCAGCTCGCAGTTTCCTCCACCGGCGGCAGCCAGATCGACCAGCACAGTGCCGGGGCGCATGTTCTCCACTGCATCGCGGCGCAGCAGCAGGGGTGAGCGGCGACCGGGAACCTGCGCCGTAGTGATGATGACATCGGCGGTCCTGGCGGTCTTTGCGATGAGGTCGCGGCCGCGATCGAGCGCCTCTTCGCTGAGTTCTTTGGCGTAGCCGCCCTTGTCTTCGGTGGCCAGGCCGCCGATGTCTACGTCGAGGAACTTGGCGCCCAACGAACGCACCTGTTCGCCGGCGGCGGCGCGCACATCATATGCCTCCACGACAGCGCCAAGGCGGCGCGCGGTGGCGATGGCCTGCAATCCCGCGACCCCTGCACCGATGACGAAGACCTTGGCCGGCGCAATGGTTCCCGCAGCGGTCATTAGCATGGGAAAGAGGCGAGGAAGGGTGTCGGCGGCGAGGATGACGGCCTTGTAACCTGCGACTGTGGCCATCGACGAGAGGGCATCCATGGCCTGCGCGCGGGTGATGCGCGGCACCAGTTCGACGGCGAAGAGAGTGACACCCGACTCGATGGCTGGGAGCAATGCGGCAGGATCATCTAGGGGACGGAAGAATCCGAGTGCGACGCAGCCGGGCTTGATCTTTCGTTGGTCTTCGGCCGACGGCGCGTTGACGAGAGGCAAAATGTCAGCGGAGGCGAGCAGAGCTGCGCGGTCGGTGGAGAGTGTGGCACCGGCTTGCGTGTAAGCCTCGTCGGCGATGCTGGACGCAATGCCCGCGCCAGCTTCCACGGCAACCTCAAGGCCCTTGGCAATCAGGTTCTTGACGGCATCTGGAAGCAGGGCTACACGGGTCTCTCCTACAGCTGCTTCCTTCACAATGACAAGACGCAAGATATTTCCTCCAAGCCGGACTGGCTCGCACGGTGTATCCGCCCATTAGGGGCCGAACCCAGATGATTTGCTGCTACACCGGCACAAGCTCACGGCCGACAGCAAGGTTTAGGTGAACCTACACATCGCCGCACATACTGAGTTTACGCCTGAGACAAGCTCATTTCGGCATTACTGCCAGATACAACGACTGACGGAAGTAAGTGTAGGCGGAGGAAAGACAGGCTGGATGTGACAAAAATCACAGTTGCCCGCTGACGTGGGCTTGCTGTCGCGGAGAGGCCGAATTATTGCGGAGACGGCTCAGATGTAATCGCGGAAGAGTTCCTCGGAGGGCGCGGGGATGACGCAGCGGGCAACCAGCATTCCTTCTTCCGCGGCGGCCTTGGATCCGGCTTCGACGGCTGCCTGCACGCTGGAGACATCGCCCGCCATTAGGACAAATCCCTTGCCTCCCAGGGCCATTGCCAGATGCACTTTAAGCAGAGTCACGTTGGCGGATTTCACTGCAGCATCCGCGGCATCGATGATGCTGGCGGCGGAGAAGGTCTCGATGACGCCGATGGAGCGCAGGTCCCTTGGATCGATCTCCACCGATTGGGAGATGGCATGTAGCACGGATGGATGCACGCGGGCGATCTGACGGCGCTCGATCAGCGAAGCACCGGCGGCCGCGCCGCCCGCCTCTACCGCAGTGGTTACCGAGGCCACATCGCCGGCGACCGCAATCAAGAACTTGCCGGAACAGATGCTGCGCGCCATCAGAAGCTGGATCTTGGCGGCCTTCAACATGACATCTTCGACCTGATAGCCGGTGGCAACGCTGGAGAGTTCGATGAGTCCTATGGATTGAATATCAGCCACGAGGTTGGCTCCTTCCGAGCTTCGTGCAAAGTGTCAGATTGCTATGCATCGATCACCACCGAGTTGGGTGTGAGCCGCACCACTCCGCGGATGCTGGCATGAATACGCGCGCCCAGCTTGCCCTCTTCGGGAACGGCCAGTAGATCGCCTGGGTTCACCTGCTGCCCCGTTTTGACCACGGCAACCGCGGGCGCTCCGGCGTGCTGCTTGAGAGGAAGAACGACGTGTTTGGGCGCGAACTTATGCTCGATCAGCGGGCCGACGTTGATGTACTCGGTGAGCCCCAGGCGCGAGATCAGACGTTTCATGGGCACGCGGCGATAGTCAGCCATGGGATGCGGTGTCACCGACTCCGGAGTGCCGGTAAAGAAGAGGCCGTTGGCACGCGCTGCGGGCTTGGACTCCACGCATACATTCTTTGGATCGAGGTCTTCCGGACAGGCGTACAGGCTGCACAAATTGCACTCGCAGCAATACAGTGTGCCGGCGATGATCTCTGCCGGGCTGGGACTGAAGCCCAGCGACTGCATCGCGCGATGCGGCTGGATGGGATGTCCCAGCAGATAGCGCGGGCAGAACTCCGTACAGAAGCGGCACTGGTCGCAGGCGGAGCGCCCGACGCGGGCAATCACCGGCCATTTTGCGTTGTGGCGCTGTATCAGGCTGTGCGAGGAGGGAAGCACAACAATACCGCCGGTGGTCTTGGTGACGGGAACATCCAGGCCGGCCGCCGGCTTGGCCATCATGACCCCGCCCAGCAGAACGCTGAAGTCGTCTACCGTGGCTCCGCCCGCCGCCTCAATCACCTCGCCAATCGAGATGCCGATGGGCACGCGCAGCGTGACCGGGTTCCGCACGGCACCAGCCACAGTGAGATACTTCTCGGTCACAGGCTGGTCCAGGCCAATGTTCATCAGGGTTTCCACGTTGGCAACCATGGCGTCCACGTCCTTGGGCAGGCCGCCAGGCGGAATCACGCGACCCGTGACAATGTGCACCAGGATGAACTCGTCACCTGCGGGATAGGAGTCCGGCAGAGGTGCGACACGGATGCTTTTTGGAGCATCCTGCCGCATTGCATCGATGATGTCGTGATATTTTTCCTTGATCCCGATGACGCCCTGGGGCGCGCCCACCATCTCCATGGCCTGGATCATGCCGCGTAGAAACGGCTCGGAGAGGTGGTGCAGCAGCTCCTTGTCCTTATGCAGCAGGGGCTCGCACTCAGCGGCGTTGGCGATGACCAGCGGCACACGCGTTCCCAGCTTGACCGCAGTTGGAAATCCGCCGCCACCTGCGCCCACGATACCAAGCTCGCCTACGCGTTCGATTGTCATCTGCTGCGATCTACTTTTGGCCGCACCATTTTGCGACACGCCGATCTCTGGTGCCATGAGAGATAATCCTCAAAGTCATTCATAATTCTGATTGACTCTGACAGTAAATATACGATACAGTTTTCATGCAGTCAAGAACGATCATAACCCGTCAAAGTCGACAATCTGAACGGCAAAATCCATCTAACGCGATGAAATGTCTGATTCCCAATATCGGTAGCACCTCCTTCAAGTACCGCGTGCTGAATATGCCGGATGAGTCGGTGTTGGCCAATGGGCGGGTGGAGCGGATTGGCCAGCCTGGCAGCGATTGTCCCGATTATCCCTCCGCGATTCGCAAGTGCATCCAGGATGTGGTTGGCCCCGGCAAGGCCCTGAAGAATCTGTCGGAGATCGAAGCGGTTGGGTTCAAGGCGGTTCATGCCGGTCCGATCAGTGGGCCATGCCTGATTGATGACGAGCTGCTGGCAGCGATGTCCGACTTCTCCTTCTTCGCGCCTGCGCATAATCCACCTTACATCGCGGCGATGAAGGCATTTCGCAACGAACTTCCCGGGGTGCCGCTGGTTGCGGTCTTCGAGACCATCCCCTACGCATCGCTGGACGAAGCGGCCACCACCTATGCGGTGCCGTACGAGTGGCGCACCAAGTACGGCATTCGCCGCTATGGGTTTCACGGGGCCAGCCATCGCGCGGCCAGCGAGAATGTGCGGAAGCAGTTCAACAAGCCGGGTCTGCGCCACATCTCCTGCCACCTGGGAGGCAGCTCAAGCATTGCGGCGTTCCGCGATGGGGTCACCGTCGACACTAGCTTCGGCACATCGCCACAGTCCGGCCTGCCGCAGAATAACCGCGTGGGCGATATCGACGCCTTCGCCGTGCTGTACATGATGAAGAAGCTGAATGTGGGCCCCGACGAGATGGCGCGTATTCTGGGCAGCGAGTCCGGCCTGGCCGGTATTAGCGGCACCAGCGGCGACATGCGCGATCTGGACGAAGCTGCCGCTGCGGGAAGCCATCGCGCGCGGCTTGCGCTGGACGTGTATGTGCGCGCCATCCGCCGCTATCTTGGCGCCTTCATGCTGGAACTGGACGGAGTGGATGTAATCAGCTTCTCCGGCGGCATTGGCGAGAACAGTTGGGAGACGCGTGCCGCGGTGTGCAGGAACCTGGCCGCCTTCGAGATCGAGATCGACGATGCGGTAAACCGCGCAGCGCGTACGGCACAGGTGATCTCCACTGGGACTTCCGCCGTCAAGGTGCTGATCATACCGGCGGATGAAGAGAGCATTGTTGCACGCGATACGGTGCGCGTGGTCGAGCAAGCGGTATTGGAACGGGCAGGAGCAGGTCAATCCAGATAAGCAGCAGCGTGAGTCGGGGTAAGCCTATGGCAAGTGGAAGCACAGTATTAGCGAATTCGTCAGGACGCGTTGACCGGTCGGCGGTCGAGCAGATCGTTCGCCAGGTCGCGTCGGAGTATCTAAGCCGCGAGCGCGCGGGTCGCACTACTGGTGAAGCGCCGGTACTAACTGTGATGGCCTCAGCACGGCATATGCACGTCTGCCGGGAGGACATGGACATCTTGTTTGGGCCGGGCACGGAGCTGACGGTCTACAAGGACTTATTCCAGGCGGGCAACTTCGCAGCCAACGAGAAGGTGACTATCATCGGACCGCGCAGCCGCCTGATCTCCAACCTTCGCATCCTAGGACCAATGCGCAAGCAGTCGCAGATCGAGCTTGCATTCACCGACGCCATCAGTCTCGGCTTCGACGATTTACCTGTGCGGATCTCGGGCAACATCGCGGGAACGCCTGGCGCGATCATCATGGGGCCGAAGGGAACCGTCCAACTGAAGGAAGGCATTATTCGCGCCGCGATCCACGTACACATGAACCCGGCCGAGGCAGCTTACTTTGGGGTGAAACAGGGCGACATGATGAAGCTCCGCGTGGGCGGTGCAGCCAGCACCACGTTCAACAACGTAATCGTCCGCATCGACCCAACCTCGCGGCTCAACGTCCACATGGACACCGACGAGGCCAACGCGTGCGGACTGCATTTGACCAAGGACATTGAACTGCTGAAGTAAGCCGGTTGGTACAAGTTTGAAATTCAGTTGGTAAGGAATTCAAGTTCGGCAAAAGTTTAGGAACTATTGAAAGAAATAAGAGAGGACTCGATGAAACAAGCACTTGGAATGATTGAAACGAAGGGCTTGGTCGCGCTGTTCGAGGCGACTGACGCGATGCTGAAATCGGCAAACGTAACCTTTACCGGCTGGCAGTCGGTAGGGTCGGGACTGGTCACCGCCTTTGTTGAGGGCGACGTGGCCGCGGTGAAGGCCTCAACCGATGCCGGCGCGGAAGCCGCATCGCGTATCGGCGAGGTGGTCAGCGTTCAGGTGATCTCGCGTCCCCACGACGAGCTGCCCTCCTTCGTGCAAGCGGAGAAGAAGGCCGCAGTCAAGAAATAGAGGAGCCTCCCACCCTTGCGACAAAGACAGATGCGTCGCAAGGATGGGGCACCCAGCGTATCGTCAGCGGAAGAATTGCCCGAACGGGCAGAGGAGACAAGATGAGTGAAGCAATTGGATTGATCGAAACTAAGGGCCTCGTCGGACTGGTTGAGGCATGTGATGCGATGGTGAAGGCGGCCAGCGTGGAGCTGGTGAAGACGGTGCAGATTGGCGGAGGATTTGTGACCGCGATTGTGCGCGGCGACGTGGGCAGTGTGCGCGCAGCCGTGGATGCAGGGGCCGCAGCAGCCAAGTCGATTGGCGAACTGGTGGCCTCGCATGTGATCGCGCGTCCCCACGA
>CAIZFH010000306.1 GCA_903932155.1 uncultured Granulicella sp.
ATCGCTTTGTCATCCTTCGCGCCGCAGTCACCGATTATCGTTCAATCGGTGCTTCGGCCCTATTTATTTACCGTTGCGCCTGAGGTATCCTTCCTCATACCGGATTCTCTGCAACAGCGGATATTGTGACAGCGCGTTGGATTTCGAGCAGAACCATCAATCCTGGAACAGAAAAATAAATCGCACTGGATCAATTGCCGTGCTGTGGATTACAGTAGGGATTCATGCTGGTGCGGACAGCAAGCGAGGTACGACCTTTGAAGCGCGAATTGGACACCCTGATCACACAGATGCATAGTGCCGGCATCTCTTATGCGGATGCCATACGGCAGTTCAAGAAGCGCTACATACTGGAAGTGCTGGCGCACCACAAGGGCAACCAGTGCAAGGCCGCGACCGAGTTGGGGATGCATCGCAACACGTTAAGTCGCACGCTGGCGGAACTGGATATGGACTCCGCGCAGATCCGCAAAGGGATGCGCCGGCCAGTGATGAGCGAGCGACCGGTGTTGGCTCAACGGACCGTGATGGGCCAGCGGCCAAGGATGCAGCTTACGGGGATCGCGCGGCAAGCCTAGACAGGGAACAGGCAACAGGATGAGGCTCGCGGCAGGCGGGCAAGGAGTTGGTCAGCTACTGACAGCTCCGGTTTGTGGCGTGGCGCGTCTAAGATAGCAGAGCATGACTTTCCAAAACCATCTTCGAGCAACCCACAACGTGCCATGGTTCGTTGCGTGCTTGCTTGGCTGCATTTTCATGGCACCTGCGGGGTGGGTGAGCGCTGCGCAGACTCCAACTGCGCAGGAGCCGGTCGCGCAGAAACCGATGCAGCCGGAACCGGCACAGCAGGCGCCTAGCAAACAGAGCCTGCGCGAGGCCGAGGACGCGTATCTTGCGGGCGCGAAAAAGCTGGAACGGGACGATCTTAACGGTGCCGAACGCGATTTTATACATGCACAACAACTAGACCCGCAGAACACAGATTATGCGATTGCCATCTCCGTGGCTCGGCAGCACCGGGTTCTTGAGCTGGTGCAGCAGGCGGGTAAGGAGAAGCTGTCCGGGAACCAGGGGCACGCGGAGAAATTGCTTGCCCAGGCTCTGGCCATCGACCCCCAGAATCCCCTAGTGCTGGAACACAGCGAAGCGGCTATGCTGGCAAGAGCGGCGGAGTCGCGGAACGCTGCTTCCGGCCAGAGCGTTGCAGATCAAGCTGCGGGAAAGCCCGACGACAATGCCGGGAGCACGCCAGCTGACTCATTGGCGGACCGGGCCACGATGCTCTCCGCCGGCGAAGCTCACGAGCCCTGGAGCATCCAGATGCCGGCACTGGCTGGTGCCATCCAACTGCAACCAAGCGACGAGGTGAAGAGCTTTCATATACACGGCGAATCGCGGGATGTGCTGCGCGATGTGGCAGCGGCCTACGGTATTAGGGTCGTAATCGATAACTCGGTGATACCGAAGGCGATTGGCTTCGATCTGGAAAATGTGAAGTACGCGCAGGCCATGAAGTTGATGAAGGACATGACCAATGTGATCGTGGTGCCGCTGGATGAAACCAGCGTGTTGATTGCCCGCAACCTGCCGTCTAACCGGCTTGAATTGACGCCCCTGATAGAAGAGACGATCTATCTTCGGGAGTCCACGCAGGACCAGATCAACGATATTGCGAACGTAGCTCGCAACATCTTCGATATAAGGCAGGCGAGCGCCCAGGCAGGCTCGGGAAGCATTGTGGTGCGCGCTCCGCAAGACGTGCTGCCGGCGATGAATCGGGTAATCGAGGATCTGGTGGATTCCATCGGCGAAGTGATGGTGGAGGTAAAGATGTATGAGATTACTTCCACGCGCACTATCAACGGCGGGGCGAACATACCCACAGCGGCCGGTATCTACAATGTGGACCAGGCAGCCACAGCGCTGGTGAATGCAAACTCGGCGCTGGTGCAGCAGGCGATTGCGCAGGGCCTGGTGAGCGCGACGGCCAGCAATCTTACGATTGCGGGTGAACTGATTGCGTCGGGACTGGTGCAGAGCAGCCTGCTCTCCAGCACGATCGGGGCAGTGGGCGGTGGTACCACCTTGACGGGCATTACCGAGACGGGCAACATTGCGTTCAACCTGGGCATGAACTCGAGCGAGACGAAGGCGCTGGACGATGTTCAGCTTCGGGTGAGCGACCGGCAGCCCGCAACCTTCCGCGAGGGGTCGCGCTATCCGATCATCGCATCCACTTATAGCTCGGGGTTATCCACCGCGGCCTCCGCGCTGGGCAAGGCTACGATTAACGGCGTCAGTGTTGCCAGCCTTCTGTCGCAGTACGCGGGCGGCAGCAGCGCCACGATACCGCAGGTGACCTATGAGGACCTGGGCATAACGCTGAGTGCAACTCCGACCATTCTAAAGTCGGGCCAGGTAAGGTTGCTACTGGACTTGAAGATCGAGGCGCTATCGGGCAGCACAAGCGACGGCAACCCCATTCTGGTGAATCGAGCCTTTAAATCGGGTATTACGGTGGGCGAAGGAGAGAGTGCCTTGCTGGTGAGCAATGTGAGCAAGATCGAGACGGCTGCGATGTCGGGAATACCCGGACTGAGCGAGTTGCCTGGGTTCCAAATGCCAGTCACACAGGATATACAGAAGGACACCAGCCAACTTGTGATCCAGGTAACGCCTCATGTGGTTCGGCGACGGTCCGATCTGGTGGCAAGCCCACGGATTGCATTGCCGCCGCAAACTATCAATTAGCGAAGCCGCGACAGTGAATATACCAGTACAAGATGACCTGCAAACCCAGTGTTTGCCCAGGGAAGCAATCCGCGCATTTACTCCGCAAGGCGCGACCCTGCGCTGCGCGATGTGAACAGGACGTCGTCACCCATCGTATTGTGCGGCGGACGCGCGTTGACCGTGGCTACGCGGGCCGATATACTTCAGTTTGTGCGAGCGGGAGTAGCTCAGTGGTAGAGTGCTTCCTTGCCAAGGAAGATGTCGCCGGTTCGACCCCGGTCTCCCGCTCCATAACCAGCCCTTCTGCGATACACTCTTCCTACAATCAACCGGGTGTGCGCTAAAGCGCAGGCCCTGCGGGGCGCGGTACCCAAGTGGTAAGGGAGAGGTCTGCAAAACCTTTATGCGCCGGTTCGATCCCGGCCCGCGCCTCCAATTTCTCTCCCGTTTCTCTTTCAGGTTCAATGGATTATGGATAATTTTTAGTTCGTGCATATTCGGGCTCGATAGGCCCAAATCGGGCTGAACTGACGTCAAAGCCGGACAAAGGGGACAGGGATATTTGACCCCTTCGATGGACTGCCTTGCCCGTCACAGGAAGCGCTCTGTCCTATGGACCGCTTTAAGATAATGTCTGTTGGGAGGATTCTGATGCGCTCGTTCGTTCGCTATGCCGCTTTGTTCGTCCTTCTTCTGGCTTCAGTCGCAAGAGCCGCGGAGACTGAGACGCAGTATCTATCCGGCCTGGGCAAGGACGATCCGGTCAAGTGGCAGTTCATGTGCGACAAGGGGATGAATGCCAACAAGTGGTCCACCATCGGCGTCCCGTCGAATTGGCAACTGCAAGGCTTCGGCATCTACGAATACGGACGGCCCAACCCGGTGGGAGGTTGGCCCCGCACCCACGGCATCTACAAGCGTACTTTCACCACGCCTGCGATCTGGCGAGACAAGACTGTGTTCGTAAAGTTTGAAGGTGTGATGACCGATGCCGCGGTCACCATCAACGGGCAATCCGCTGGCCCTGTTCACCAGGGCGGCTATTACGCCTTCAAGTACGACATCACGAAGCTGCTGAAGCCCGCCGGCCAGAAGAATGATATCCAGGTCGACGTCGATGACGACTCGATGAATAACTCGGTCAATAACGCCGAGCGGCGCGCGGATTACTGGAACTACTCCGGCATCTTCCGGCCAGTTTATCTGGAAGCCGTCCCCAGGACGTTTGTCGATCACCTGGCCATCAACGCCACCGCGACGGGCTCTCTGGACGTCGATGTCACGCTCTCCGATACACGTACATCGGCCACGAGCGGGCCCACAACATCTGTGGAGATCCGAGTCCTCGATGCAAGCGGCAAACCCGTAGGCAACCCAATCACGGCGAAGGACGTCGCCCTCAATGCAACCGCCAGTCTCTCCGGAACTATCTCCAATCCGCGGCTCTGGAGTGCCGAAACGCCGAACCTGTACCAGCTCGAGGTGCGGTTGAAATCAGGCGATGCCGTGGTACACACGGTGCGTCAGAAGTTCGGATTCCGCACCATTGAAGTTCGCCCAGGGCAAGGCCTGTTCGTCAACGGTAAGCGCGTCTTCCTCAAGGGCGTCGCTCGCCATTCTTTCTGGCCCGATTCCGGCCGGACCCTGTCCGCGCAGATCTCCAGAGACGACATCAACATCATCAAAGAGTTGAACGGCAACGCGGTCCGCTCCAGCCACTATCCGCCGGACCGACATTTTCTGGATGCCTGCGACGAACTCGGCCTGTATGTGCTGGATGAACTCGCCGGCTGGCACCAGCATTACGACACCGACATTGGCCAGAAGTTGGTCAAGGAGATGGTCGAGCATGACGTAAACCATCCATCGGTCATCTTCTGGGACAACGGCAATGAAGGTGGCGGGAATCCCGCGCTGGACGGCGATTTCTCTAAGTACGACCCGCAAAAACGCGTGGTCCTGCATCCGTGGGGGGTATTTCCACCGGGCATCGCTGATACCAAGCACTACCCAACCTATGAGATGTTGCAGCAGAAGCTCTCCGACGATGTTGTCTATTTCCCCACAGAGATGCTGCACGGCCTATATGACGGCGGAGCGGGGGCAGGACTGAATGAGTATTGGAATGCCATCCTTAGCAGCAAGGCGGGCGCCGGCGGATTCATCTGGGCGTTCGTGGATGAAGATGTGAAGCGCGTGGATAAGGGCGGCATTCTCGACTCCGCCGACAACCAGGCCCCGGATGGCATTGTCGGCCCCTATCGCGAGAGGGAAGGCAGCTTCTACACCGTCAAACAGCTTTGGTCGCCGATTATCGTGACGCCGCCGGACGGTACTTCGCGTTCCTACACTGTAGCAAACCGCTATTCCTTCACCAACGCGGACCGATGCACCTTTGAATGGGAGACGATCGCCTTTCATCAACCCAAGGACGCGGCCTCCGGCTCGGTGGTGCTGGCCTCGCGCACCGATCACGGCCGGTCGCTTGCGGCGGGCTCCTCGGCAAGCTGGGAGGGCTGGGGCCCGCCTGCTGCCGCCACCAGCGGAAGCGCAAAGAGGAAGCCCGATGCCACTCGGCTCCGCATTAAGGACACCACAGGCCGCGTGATTCAGACTTATGTCTGGCCTGCCAACGATCTCGTGCATCAACTTGCCCAGGTGGATCTGTCTGCCGTCGGCGCAAAACCTACTGCCGCCGAATCCGGCGATACGCTTACTGCGACTGCGGGTGAGCTGTCGCTGCAAATCAGCAAAGCGACCGGCCTGTTGGTCTCTGCAACTCGGCAGGGGAAGTCCTTCTCCCTCGTCAACGGCCCGCGCGTAGTTGCGATGGGAGCCAAGGTTGCTCCTACTCGCACGCAGCCGGGGGCACCGCCTTCGCCGCCGCCGACACCGGTCAGTGCGCCGGAGTCTAAGCTCACGTCTTTAACCCACAAGACCGACGGCAACGATCTGGTGATCTCCGCGGCTTTCACTGGCCCGATGAAATCGCTCACCTACCGTCTCAAGCCCAACGGCTGGTTGTCCATCGACTACGTTTACGTGCTGAGTGGCGAGCAGGAATACTTCGGCATCGGATTCGACTACCCTGAAGCGGATGTCAAGGGCATGCGGTTCCTCGGCAATGGTCCTGCCCCTGTCTATCAAAATCGTCTCGCCGGCGGCACTCTCGACGTCTGGAACAGGCCCTATAACAACACCATGGTCGGCGATCCGGACGACCTCAAGCCCGGAGAGCACTTCAACTACCCCGTCTTCAAGGGCTTTTACGCAGGCGTGCGCTGGCTACAGCTCAATACCTCGGAAGGGCCGATCACAGCGATGGTGGATCAGCGTCCTGACTCACCAATCTACGTGCAGGTCTTCACTCCGAAGACCCCGCCCACAAGCCTGATCGGACAAGCCGGCGTGCCCTTCCCGAATGCAGGAGTTTCCTTCCTGCACGCTATCCCAGCCGTCGGCAGTAAGTTTGTAGGGCCGAAGTCCAGTGGGCCTATGGGGCAACCGGCGGTTGCTAAAGGGGAGTACAAGGGCCACATCGGCCTGTACTTCGGTACGCTGTCGGCACAGTAAGATTCACCGATTCGATACAACCGATCATGGCTAAAACTTCGGTGGCGCGGTATGCTTGCTGCGCGTCACAATGGGGAGTTAGCGATGAACCATCTATTTGGAACCGTGAAGGACCGTCAGAATGGCGGCGTAGCAGCGGCCTGGACCGCAATCGCAGCCTGTGTATTGACCCTGTTCGTACAACCCTGCTTTGCGCAGTCGACCGAAGCAAAGTATGCCTGGCAGAAGATGCAGATGCCGAACGTGGCCGAGGTCAAGCAGACGTGGAAGACGCCTTCTTCGGAGTACGGGCCGGAGCCTTACTTCGGACTGAATGGCGCTGTGACGATCGAGAGCCTGGCGCATGACCTGGACACCGCCAAGAGCATCGGCTTCCATGCAGTGACGGTGCAGGCCGGCAACGGCATGGCGACGCCCTATCTGACGCCGGAGTACTTCGCCTTCTTCAAGCAGTTTGCCGAAGAGGCCAGGAAGCGCGACATGAGGATCTGGATCGTGGACGACCTGGGCTATCCCAGCGGGTTCGCAGGCGGCTTGATCAGCAAGCAGACGCCTGAATTGCGCATGCAGGCGCTGAGCCTGACGCCGGGAATTGCGGTGAAAGCGGGCGCTCTGCTGAACCAGCCGGTTAGCGCCAGTGCCGTATCGGCAGTTGCGGTCAGCACTACAGGCGATCACATGACGGTTGCGGTAACGGGCGGCAAGATAGCCTGGACAGCCCCGGCAGGCGGTGACTGGACCGTGTATGTGGTGGAGCATATCTTCCGCAGTTCGCAGGTGAAGGGCGGTGGTGGCCCGGGGAGTTCGGTGGAGGACTATCTGGATCCGGCGGCGACGGCGGCGTACATGGGGTTCACGCACCAGGGCTATTTCAACGTCATGCCGGAACTGTTCGGCAATACCATCCTCGGCTTCCGCGGCGACGAGCCGGACTACTCCATTGGCGGGCTGCCCTGGACGCCTAAGTTCTTCGATACCTTCCAGCAGGAGAAGGGTTACGACATACGGCCTTATCTGGGTGTGCTGGTGATGTCGAAGCCGCAGCAAAGCGGGTTCGGCGGCCGGCCGGCCACGCCGCCTCCGGCAGCTCCCAAGTTGACGGATGCCGAAGTGCGCGCCATGGGCGACTATAACGACGTCTTCGCGGAGATGTTCCGCGACGGATTCTTCAAGCCGCAGGGTGTGTGGTGCGCGGCGCATGGAGTGGAGTACCAGGTCCACATCAACCATGAGGAAGCGGAGATGCAACTTGTGCGCTCGCAGGGCGAGTTCGTGCGCGACATGAAGTATGTGGAGGAGCCGGGGATCGATGCCATCTGGCACCAGATCTGGACCGACACGATCACAGATTATCCGCGGCTGGCTTCAAGCGCTGCGCATATTTACGGGCATCCGCGCTCGTTCACCGAGAGCTTTGCCGCCTACACGCCGGTGCCCGACATTACCATGGCGCGTTACATTCTGAACGAGCAGATGGTGCGCGGGATCAACGTGATTGAGACGATGATGTTCGGGGCTACACGTCCCGCTGGAGCGCCGCCTGAGCCAGCTCGTGCACCGCGGCCGACAGCGGCGACAACAGCGAGCGCGACGACAACTACTGCGACTGCTACTCCGAATGCGGCTGCGGCACCGCCCGTTCGGCGCGGAGGGCCGTCGGAGATGATGCGCGATCCCGGCTGGCCCGCCCTGATGGACTACGTCCACCGCGTGAGCTACGTGATGAGTATGGGACGTCCGGCGGCACAGGTTGCGCTGTACATCCCGTCGAGTTCGATGTGGCTGGACGATTCAGCCGCCGACACTGCGTTTGTGGCGACCGAGCGGTTGCTAGCCGAACGGCAGATCGACTTCGACATTATCAACATCGACGCGCTGGCCACCGACCTGAAGGCTGGACCAGGCTATCTGGAAACCATGAGCGGCAACCAGTATCGGACGGTCGTCATACCGTACGCGGATGTTCTCTCCCAGGCGGAGTTGGACCGGCTGAAGGCCCTGGTGAAGGGCGGTGGCAAGGTACTCTTCCTCGGCAAGACACCGACGATGATCTCGGGCAAGTCGATCATGGATTCGCGCGCTGCGACACCGGCGGATTTCGCCTTTGCAACCGTGGAGACTTCGGTACAGCTTCCGTCATCGCCGAGAGTTCCTTCAGCCGCGCCCGCCGCGCCTCCCGGCCCTCAGGTGGTTCCGGCGGCGATCGAGACGGCCCTCAACAAAGTCATTGGCACACGCGAAGTAGCGCTCGATGCACCGGACACCGCGCTGAAGGTGAATACTCGTCGATTGAAGGACGCGGACGTCTACCTGTTCTTCAACGAGAGCGCTCAGGCCAGTACGCATTCGGTGTCGCTGAAGGCGACGGGAAAGACAGTGGAGGCTTGGGACCCGGCGACCGGAACCGTGTCTCCCGTTTCATCGACGACCAACAAGGGAGCGGTTACTGTGAAGATCGAACTGAAGCCGTACGAGACGGAGTTGCTGACTGTTCGGTGATCAACCGATATCCTACTGTCCGCGTGTGCTGAAGGCGGCCATCATGGCTGGCATACGCTGACTGGAAACGGTAAAAATGTTCTCTGGGTAACGGCGGAATTGCAGCATCTGGTTATAGATTGCTCCCTCCTGGCTGTCATTGAGCGCCAGTCCTGCGAGGTATTGCAGGCGCAGATTGTGGTCGTGGTTGATCTCTGCGTCCGCAAGCCATGATTGCAGATCGGATGCCTGGCCAACGTATGTGGCCATCAACTGGGTGGCGGAATTGAATCCCACATCGCGCAACGATTGGGCAACCGCCTGGTAAGCAGGTTGCGCCATGCGGTCCTCCATGGCATCCACATCGATTGCCAAGGGTCCGTTGCGGCCCAGCATGACGAGGTCGTACCCGCCGCCGTCGCGTTCGTTGGCGAAGATGGCACCCTCCGTAAACACGGAGAAGAAGGTGGCGATCTCGCTCTTGACCGTGCCCAGGTCGCTCTCATACAGCGGCACCCACTGGGTGACAACGCCGCCGGGGTTCAGCCGGCCCTTCACCATTTCGAAGTACTCCTTGGAGTACAGCATCGCGCTGCCTTTGACAAACGGGTGGATCGGGTCCGACGTGATGATGTCGAACTTCTCCGGCGTGGTCAGGACATAGTGGCGCGCATCGTCGTAGATGACTTGGGTGCGCCGGTCGTCCAGCACGTCGTAGTGTTCGGCGTGGAAGTATTTCTTCGTGGTCTTCGGGATCATCGGTTCCATCTCGCAGATGACGATCCGTTGGATGCTGGGCTGCAGCACGAACGTGCCGGAAGTAACACCCGCGCCAAAGCCCACTATCAGCGCCGAGCGCGGCTGGCCGTTGACCAGCGCGGGAAGAATGCCCAGCATGCGTTGCATGCGCATGTCAGCAGGCTGGGTAGACGCCTCTACCTTGCCGCTGACGTGAAACTGGATGGAGCCATCGTTCCATCGCGAGATCGCGATCGACGAGTTCATGCCTTCCGCCGTGTAGAGAATCTCCGAGAGGCCCGTGTTCACGATCAGGGTCCTGCCGTAGGCGATCAGCTCGCCTGGAACATCAGAGACGCGCGTGGCCATGACGACCGCGCCGCAAGCCGTTGCAGCCAGCAGCACCGCTCCGGCCACGGAACGCGAGCGCCAGACAACAGGCAGCAGGACGATGAGCGCGCTGACAATGCAAATGCCGATGAGCACGCTCTCGCAGTATCTCGTGCCGATCCAGGGGATGAGGACCATGCTGAAGGCCAGCGCGCCCAGGATTGCGCCGCCGGTGTTGGTGGCATATACATGTCCGACCAGGCGACCCGGATCTCCGCCCCGCGCGGAGGCTGCAAGAGCCAGGGGAAAGCTTGCTCCCCAAAGCAGCGCCGCGGGCAGAATGGCCCACAAGCAACGCACAAGGTCCAGTTGGAACGTGTACCAGACACTAGTAGAGAGGTAAGGATTGATGGGCCAGTACGGCAGAGAAACGGCAATCATCCAGGCGCTCCAGGCGACTGCGCCTGCCAGCGCCATCTGACAGCAGCCCAGGGCGATGCGCGCACGCGTGGTTCCGCGCACGATCAGCGATCCCACTAGGCTGCCGATTCCCAGTCCCACCAGAAATACCGCCAGGATGAGGGAGAAGACATAGACCGTAGCGCCGAGCATGAGTCCAAGCAGGCGCGTCCATACGACCTCGGCCCCCAGAGCGCTGGCACCGGAAAGGGCGATTGCCGTGTACACCGGCCAGTTAGTGGGAGTGTCTGCGTTTTCCTGGATGGGCGTGGCAACAGGCGCAGTATGCGGACTGAGCCGGGCCAGCAGAAGGCTGACCAGCGCTACGGCAACATTGATCGCAGCAGCGGTGATGGTTGCGGTGGTCAGGTTGAACTCTCGCAGCAGGTAGAAGCTGGCCAGCAGGCATCCGAAGACAGCGCCGGCGGTGTTGGAGCCGTAGAGCAGGCCCATCCAGGAGACGCCTTCGGGAGAGGTTTCGAGCCAGCGCACGGCCGTGGGCAGAGACGCTCCCATCAGAATGGTGGGCGGCAGCAGGCAGACAGCGCAGATGAGAGCGCGCAGCAGGATCGATGGCATGCCAAATCCAACTGCAGCGACGTAAAGGCCGCTGACCAAGGGCATGCCAACCAGGACCAGGATTCCAAAGAGCGCGATTCCCAGTTCCACGAAGGCGTACATCCGCAAAGGATGCCGCGAATCCTGCAGGACGAAGCGCGGCAGCAGAAGGCTGCCGATGCAGAGACCTCCCATAAAGGTGGCCAACAGAACGCCGAGCGAGATAGCGGTGGAACCGATGACCAATTGCAGCAATTGGTACCAGACGATCTCGTAGATCAGCGCGGAGCATCCGCTGGCGGCGAACAACAGAAGAAGCGCTGGAAGATAGCGGCGCGGCGCGGCGGCGGCGTTTGGAGCGGGATCAACTTTGGTCATAACTCCGCCCTCGACGGCATTGTTGTGGAATTTGTAATGAGGAATTTCAGATGGAATCTGGTTTCCCGGCTTTGCTTCGCTCGAAGTATACGCTCTTCTGCTAAGGCAAAGGTAATGCTGGTATTTCACTCCAGAGCAAGCGCTTGATCGTTAATCATTTGGTAACTCCCCTCCCCCCTCCCCCCCGGGGTATCTTGGATACAA
>CAIZFH010000307.1 GCA_903932155.1 uncultured Granulicella sp.
GCCGAGGGGCAGCGGCGCTATGTGGAGACGCTTTCGGCCTATGCGCGGCAATTTTTAGATCAAATGGAACGGCCGGACGTGGATGCCATCGATGGGCTATCGCCTGCGATCTCCATCGAGCAGAAGACGACCTCGCGCAGTCCACGCTCGACTGTGGGGACGATCACGGAGATCTACGACTACCTGCGGCTGTTGTATGCGTCGGTGGGCCAGCCGCACTGCCCGAAGTGCGGGTTGCCGATTACACGGCAGACGGCGGACCAGATTGTGGAGCGCATTGTGGCTCAGGCTCCGGGCGAGCGCGTTACGGTGTACGCGCCGCTGGTGCGCGGACGCAAGGGCGAGTTCCGCGAGGAACTGGAGGCGCTGGACAGGCAGGGATTCCGCGCGCGCATCGACGGCGCAATGACGGAGCTGACCGAGGGTATGCGCCTGGACAAGCGCAAGAACCATACGGTGGAGGCAGTGGTGGACCGCATCATCCTGAAGCCGCTGGCGGCAAACGTCAACGAGGACGCCTCAACTTCATCTTCCGTTGAACCTAGAAAGTTCGACACGCGACGGCTGGAGTCGTCGGTGGCGAAGGCGCTGCAGATGGCGAAGGGGCTGGTACTGATCGGGATTCAGGGGGCAAACCGCGTGCAGGACGAGACGCTGTTCTCGTCGTCGATGGCGTGTCCGGATTGCGGCATCGATGTACCACGGCTGGAGCCGCGCAGTTTCTCATTCAACTCCGCGTATGGTGCGTGTCCGCAGTGCAACGGGCTGGGCAATACTTACGATTTCGATCCGGCGAAGACGATTACGGACTGGTCGAAGCCGCTGCTGGATGGTGCGATGGGGCCGGGATCTGGATCGGCGTATCTGCTGCGGTTGATCAAGCTGGCTGCGGAGCGGTATAAGATCAACCTGAACCTGCCGTTCGCGGATTTGACCAAGGCGCATCAGGACTTGCTGCTGTATGGGCCGCCCAAGAACGAATTAGGACGAACGGGTTTCCACGGGATCTTTGCGTATCTGCGCGCCAACCTGGACGACACCAAATCGGAGGGCTACCGCGAGTACATGATGCAGTACATGTCCGCGACGATGTGCCCGCGTTGCAAGGGCCGGCGTCTGCGTCCGGAGTCGCTGGCGGTGACTATCAAGATCAGTGGCGAGGACCGCTCGATCGCGGAGTTTACGGCGCTCTCGTTGGAGCGTGCGCTGGAGGGCGCGCGTGCGATGAACTTTACCGGGCGCGACCGCATTGTGGCGGACCGCCTACAGCGCGAGATTGTGGAGCGTCTGGAGTTTCTGAATGCGGTGGGGCTGGATTATCTGTCGCTGGACCGTTCGGCGGCGACACTCTCCGGCGGCGAGGGGCAACGCATTCGGCTGGCAACCCAGATTGGTTCCCGTCTGCGCGGCGTGCTGTATGTGCTGGACGAACCCTCGATCGGGCTGCATCAGCGCGACAATCAGCGGCTGATCCAGGCGCTGGAGAACCTGCGCGATCTGGGTAACACAGTGCTGGTGGTGGAGCATGATGAGGACACGATCCGCAAGGCGGACTATGTGCTGGACCTGGGCCCTGGGGCGGGCAAGAATGGCGGCCTGCTGATAGCCGCGGGAACGCCGCAACAGGTGATGGATAATCCTGCGTCGCTGACAGGGCAGTACCTGGCGGGCAAGATCGAGATTGTGGCGCGCGCCCAGCCGAGGCCGCTGACCGGCAAGTGGATTACGGTGGAGAATGCGACGGCGCATAATCTGCAGCAAATGACCGCGCACTTTCCTCTGGGCGTGATGACGGTGGTGACGGGCGTGTCGGGCTCGGGCAAATCGACGCTGGTGACGGACATCCTGTATCGCGCGCTGGCCCGCGAACTGTACGGCTCGCGGGAGGAGCCAGGAGCGCATGGGCGTGTGGTTGGCATCGACCAGATCGACAAGGTGATCGAGATCGACCAGTCGCCGATTGGGCGCACGCCGCGGTCGAATCCGGCAACGTACACTGGCGTGTTCACGTCGATCCGGGACCTGTTTGCGATGCTTCCGGAATCGCGCGAGCGGGGATACAAACCCGGGCGCTTCAGCTTCAACGTCCACGGCGGCCGCTGCGAGGCATGCCAGGGCGAGGGGCAGCGGCGCATCGAGATGAACTTTCTGCCCGACGTGTATGTGCTGTGCGATGTATGTAACGGACGACGTTACAACCAGGAGACGCTGGCGGTGCGCTTTAACGGCCACTCCATCGCCGACCTGCTTGATCTGTCGATCTCCGACGCGCTGCCGGTGCTGAAAGACATACCAACCGCCGCAGCCAAGTTGCAGACGCTGGTGGATGTTGGGCTGGGATACATTCATCTTGGCCAGTCGGCGACGACCTTGTCGGGCGGCGAGGCGCAGCGCATGAAGCTGGCTCGCGAACTCTCCAAGCGGCAGACCGGGCGCACACTGTATCTGCTGGACGAGCCCACAACGGGGCTGCACTTTGACGATGTGCGCAAGCTGCTGGAGGTGCTGCACCGGCTGACCGATCTGGGCAACACGGTGATCATCATCGAGCACAACCTGGACATCGTGCGCAACGCCGACTATGTGCTGGATATGGGGCCGGAGGGCGGCGAACGCGGCGGACGCATTGTGGCGCACGGCACGCCGGAACAGATTGCCACTGTGGCCGGGTCGTACACTGGCAACTTTTTGGCGCGGCACTACGGGGCGGACCACGCCGGATCGAACTGGATGAATCGGACTACGCAGAACGGAAGCGGCAGCATGAGTCACGCCGGGCCGCAGCCGCTGGAGCTGGCCGCACCCGACCGGGTAAAGGCGGCGCGTGGAAAGTTTGTTGCGCCACAGAAGAAGACGGGCGTGCCGTCCGCCAATCCGGAGAAGAGGGCGGATGCAAGCTCGCTGCCTGCAAAGAAGGCACCGGCAAAGTCTGTAAAAAAACGCGCGAAGCTGAAGAAGGAGGAATCGGCATGAGTCTCTCCCCTACCAACGGTCCGCAGGATACGCCGGGCATGGAGCCATCCCCCGAGCAAAACATGGAGGAGAATATTGTCGCAACACCGCGGCGTATTCCTCACATGGGACACGCGCTGCTATTTATCGGCTTCACTGGTGTGCTGCTGATCGTGCTTGAGCTGGTGGTTGCGGCGCTGGGCAGAGCGACGGGGATTGTGCATGACGGCGTGACAACGCTACAGCGTCCGAAGCTGCAGATCGCCCTGCTGGCGATGACGTATCTGATGAGCTTACTGGCGGCTGGTTTCTACTTTCCGCGGATGTGGAAGCGCAGTTTTCTGGATGGGATTGCATGGCGTTGGGCGACCGCGCGCGGCCAGGCGTGGAAGCTGATGGCGCTGGGCCTGCTGGTTGGCTTGATGATGCAGATGGTGGCCCGCTTGATCACTCCGCCGAAGACGCTGCCCGTTGACGCATTCTTTATGACCCCGCTGGATGCGTGGATGATTACGCTGTTCGGGACCGTAGTGGCGCCGCTGTTTGAGGAGATATGCTTTCGTGGGTTCCTGGTGCCCGCGTGCGCGATTGCGTATGACTGGTTGAGCCTGCCGCGCACCGAGCAGGCGCGGACGCGCTGGCAAACGACTGCGACTCTGACCCCTGTGGGGTTGATATTTTCCGCGGTGCTGACCAGCTTGATCTTCGCGCTGCTGCATGCGACGCAGGTGGCGCATCTGTGGACTGCGCTTCTGGTACTGTTCAGCATCTCGCTGCTGCTGACATGGGTGCGGATTAAGACGGGTTCGGTGGCTGCGTCCACGCTGGTGCATGGGGCGTACAACGGGTTTGTATTTCTGATGGTGCTGTTTCAGACTGGCGGGTACCGGCATCTGGAGCGCATGACGCAGTAATCGCTATTTCACATAAAAGTTGCGAAGGACACTGCGGCTGTTCTCCGCTACAATTGCTCAGCCATGCCAACCAAACATCGCGGTGCGCTGCTCGACCTGATTGCCACACACTCCTTCAAGCTGGGCGACTTTACCCTTGCCAGCGGACAGAAGTCCGATTACTACATTGACTGCCGCACCACGACGCTACATGCTCAAGGCGGGCGGCTGGCCGGTCTTGTGTTGTATCAACTGATCCGCGAGCATATGCCGTTGGCGGTTGCGGTGGGCGGGCTGACCATGGGGGCCGACCCGCTGGTGTCCAACGTGGCCAGCGCAAGCGCCTGGGCTTTGGCCGACTACATCGAGACTCTTGCGCTATCCAAAGTGTTAGAACTCGACGAAGAGGACCACGGCCCCGCACCTACGCTTATTCACGGCTTTCTGGTGCGCAAGGCGGAGAAGACGCACGGCACAGGGCGGCGCATTGAAGGATTTCTGCAGCCCGGCGCGCAGGTGGTCATCGTCGACGATGTATGCACCACGGGCGGCTCGACGGTGACGGCGATTGAGGCGGCGCGCGAGGCTGGAATGGTCGTCGCCGGAGTGCTCTGCCTGGTGGATCGCGAACAGGGCGGGCGGCTCGTGATCGAACGCGCGCTGGCCGAGGTGCCCTCGGACGAAGATCTGCCATTCCTCAGCGTCTTCACCGCCAAAGACGTGCGCAAGGCGCATGTGGCACTGCACTCCAAGTAAACTGGTAGGGATATGATTCCTACCCTTGAATGGCTACCGGAAGGCGTTAATTTTCTCGATCAGACGAAGCTCCCGCTGGAGGAGACGTATGTGCTTGCGACCGACTACAAGCAGGTGGCGACCGTCATCCGCGATATGATCGTGCGCGGGGCTCCGGCCATCGGAGTCTCAGCCGCGATGGGGATGGCGTTGGGCATCGAGCGCAGCACGGCGACAACGCTGGATGCGCTGACGGCCGAGGTTGCGGTGATGGCGAAGACGCTGGCCGAGACGCGGCCCACGGCGGTCAATCTCTTCTGGGGGATCGACGAGATTCGCTCGTTATATAACTCGCTGGCCGCGAAGGGCGTGCCGATTTTGGAGATCAAGACTGCCGTCATCGCGCGCGCTCGGCAGATGTACGACGAGGACATTGCGGCGTGCAAGCAGATGGGAGCGCACGGAGCGGCGTTGCTGCCGTTGGAGGGCACGGTGCTGACCCACTGCAACGCCGGCGCGCTGGCCACCTGCGGATACGGCACTGCGCTGGGCGTGATTCGCGCAGCGATTGAACAGGGTCACAAGATCAGCGTCTTTGCCGACGAGACGCGGCCGTTCCTGCAAGGCGCGCGGCTGACCGCGTGGGAGCTGATGAAGGACAATATCCCCACGACCGTGCTTTGCGACAACATGGCCGCCGCGCTGATGCGTCAGGGTCGGATCCAGGCGGTGATTGTCGGTTCGGACCGCATCGCGGCCAATGGCGATGTGGCCAACAAGATCGGCACCTACGGTGTCGCGATCCTGGCACACGAACACGGGATTCCGTTCTATGTTGCGGCCCCGTGGTCTACCGTGGACATGGCAACGAGCAACGGTGACTTGATTCCGATTGAGCAGCGCGACGCACGCGAGGTGACGCACTCCAACGGTCGGCAGATGACGCCGAATGGCGTGGGGATCGAGAACCCGGCCTTCGATGTGACTCCGGCGAAGTATGTGACGGCGATCATAACCGAGCGCGGTGTGCTGCGCGCGCCTTATGCAGAGTCGATCCGCGCCATGGCAGGCGGAGTATCTCTTGGGGAAGCGATGGCCTCAGCGCAGGGGTAACGGGCTGTCACCCAATATTGCAAAAAGTCATTCCATCTCAGTATTTTGACTGGAAGCAGGGACATATGCCTGGTCGCGTCTGCGCATCCCTCTAACAGCAGAGTGACGACCATCACGGACAGGTGCCTGACACACGCCGTCCAATGGGGCTTGGCCAGTTATTTGGGCCAGGAATGAGCCGCGAGTTGTGCTCATTGTGCGAGGTGCCCCATGCCGGTTCTGCAACGCGTCACGGTTTCAGTCAAAAACATTCTTTTGGCAACGGATTTCTCTCCCGTCTCGGAGAAGGCGGCCAGTTACGCCAAGGCGCTGGCGCTGAACTTCCGCTCCTCCGTTGAGGTTGCGCATGTCTTTGAACCGTCGCGAATGATCTCCTCCCTGGAGGCGGTGCTAGGGATGCCGGTTCAGCAGAAGCGGCGCGACTGTGTCCAGGGCCTTGAACGGCTGCGCAGGGAGTTTGCCGCCGATGGACTGGAGGTGGCGAGTTGCTTGCTGGAGGGACACAAGCCCCACGACGGCCTGCTAAAGGTAGCCGAGCAGCAGGATATAGACCTGATTGTCGCGGGCACGCACTCAAGGTCTGGCCTGGAGCGGTTGGTGCTGGGCTCGGTGGCGGAGCAGTTGATACGCAAGGCTGCCTGCCCTGTTCTCACGGTGGGGCCGCACGCGAAGGTGCCTGGAGATGGGCCTCTGGTGTTCCGCACGATGGTGTATGCCACGGACTTTTCGCCCGAGGCGTCCAAGGCCGCGGTGTTTGCGCTCTCATTTGCGCAGGACAGCGGCGCGCATATCTATTTCTGCTATGTAGCCGGGGCAAATACCTCATCCGAGGAGAAAAAATCCTTGGATTTGAGTTTCAAGGCGGGGCTGAAGAAGATGATTCCCGAGTCCACCTACGAGTGGTGCACTCCGGAGACTGTGGTGGAGCATGGCAACGCCAGCAAAGCCATTCTGGAACTGGCCGGACGAGTTGGCGCGGACCTGATTGTGCTGGGAGCGCGGCAGGCGTCGTTCTGGCTGACCCATGTGGAGCATGGCCTGACGCCTGACCTGCTGGCCGAGGCAACGTGCCCTGTTATGACGGTGTGCTAAAATCGCGTGACGGGACAGTTCTATCTCGCC
>CAIZFH010000308.1 GCA_903932155.1 uncultured Granulicella sp.
CCAGAATGACGCCGTGGGGAGGGAATGACAAACAAACGGACAAATACGGAGATTCTGGCTGCGCCAGAATGACGACTCGTGGGGGCTGCGCCAGAATGACGACTCGTGGGGGCTGCGCCAGAATGACGACTCAAATGCGGCGACGAACGCGGGGCTAGAAGGTGGTGGGGGACTTGAGTTGGGATTCGTCGAAGGGCGCGATGGGTGTGCCCCATTCTTCGCTTAAATCTCCCCAGGTTGGATTTAGAGCGACGATTAGGTCAATTTTCTCGATCCGGTGCATGTTCTTGATGGTGGATTCGCGGGCGATGGCTTCGCCGATAGTGGCAAACGCCTCGTAATAGACGAGCTGATTGATGTTGTAACGCGAGGCAAAGGAAGCGGGGTTCTTTTTGGCTTTGTGCTGGGTGACACAAATTTGCAGTTGTGCGGTGACGCCAGTGTAGAGGCGCTTGCCTTTGCTGGACAGGATATAAACGTAGCCTCCTTTTTCCATGCGGGAAGTTTATGGCTGTGGGAGGGCAAAAGCAAATACAAAGGGCAAGTGCCAATACGGAGATTCTGGCTGTGCCAGAATGACGATGCGGGGAGCTACGCCGGAAGGACGACGCGGGGAGCTACACCAGAATGACGACGCGAGAGTGGCTGAAGCCCGTCCCTTTCAAAACAAATGCAACCTGCGACTTGCGAGGCGCACTCCGCTACAATGGAACGGATGGCAGAACAGGAACCAGGCGAGCTCGCGCAGTTGCAGATGCCGGAAGCATGGCGCAGGACGGAGCTGGCGCGGCATCCGGAGCGCCCCTACCCGATGGACTTCATCACAGCACTGTTCACCGACTTCAGCGAGATTCACGGCGACCGCTTCTATGGCGACGATGCGGCGATGGCGTGCGGCATGGCGCGCTTCCATGGACGGCCAGTGATGGTGGTGGCGAACCTGAAGGGCCGCTCGATCAAAGAGCGCGTGGCGCGCAAGTTCGGTTCGCCCGATCCAGAGGGCTACCGCAAGGCGTTGCGCGCGATGCGTATTGCGGAGAAGTTCGGCCACGCGGTGTTCAGCTTCCTGGATGTAGCGGGCGCGAACCCCGGAATTGGCGCGGAAGAGCGCGGGCAGGGAGAGGCCATTGCGAGGAACCTGCTGGAGATGTCGCGGCTGCGAGTGCCGACCATCGCAACCATTACCGGTGAGGGCGGATCGGGAGGCGCGCTGGCGCTGGCCGTGGCCGACCGCGTACTGATGCTGGAGAACTCCATCTATTCGGTAATCTCGCCGGAGGGATGCGCGTCGATCATGTGGAAAGATTCGAGCAAGAAGCAGCAGGCCGCCGACGCGCTGAAGTATACAGCGAACAGCGTGAAATCGCTGGGATGCGTCGACGATGTGCTGAGCGAGCCGGAAGGCGGCACGCACAACGATCCTGTACTGGCCATGGCGTTGGTGGACGAGCGGCTGAGCTTTCATCTGGCCGAGCTGGACGCCAAGCCAATGGAGCAGATGCTGGAAGAGCGATATCGGAAGTTCCGCAACATTGCACAGTTCTACACAACCGCCGAGTGATTGCGGACCAGTTCCGAGAACCAGATAAGCAAAAAATGATGCCGGACCCATCCATCCCCAGCGCCGTACCACAGCCACCTGCCGATTTAGCAGGCCGACTGCCTCGGTCACGTTCGCTCGACTTTGCTCTCTTTATTGCAGCGGTTTTGTGGTATCTGTGCGCACAGGCAATTAGTTCCAGTGCTGCGAGTGTTCTGGGAATGAATTATGACCTGGGTGACTGGCTCCCGGCGATTGATGCCGCGTTGCTGCTCGTCCTGCTGGTCTGCGGACTCACTGTGCTGCGCAGGATCGAACGCCGCCTTGCCCCGTTGCGCATCACGCTCGGCCTTCCTCGACGCAAGACCAGTCGCGAGGAATGGGCCACCGGAGCGGCAATCGGATGGGGACTCGCAGTTGCCGCGGTGCTTCCCATGGTCGTTGCGCGCGCTCTGAATACGCAACTATGGATTGCGCCGCGCGCCTTTCAAGTGCTCGGCTTCGGCTTGTTGACTCTGGCAATGACAACACTGGCCCATGCGCTGGCGGTCTATGGCTACGGATTTCAGCGACTGATCGATGCGACTGGCCCGGTGCGCGCTACGCTGATTATGATGGCGCTGACGGTCCTTCATGCGGCGTACACCGCAACGCCCTTTGGCACACCAGACGGAACGCGCATTCTGGTTGCCATGCTGAGCTCTCTGCTGCTTGCGCTATGTTGGCTACGCAGCCACGGGCTCTGGTTGGTTTGGGGATTGAGCTTTGCATGGGCCGCATCGACCGCCGTGTTGTTTGGGCTGCCCCTGAATGGGGAGATTGGCTACGGATCGATCGTAGATACGCGTGCCGCTGGCCCTGCTTGGCTTACCGGCGGTGCGTACGGCCCAGCAGCGGCCTTTATCACGATCTTCGTTTTTCTAGCTGCAATTCCGATTCTGATTCGCGCCACTAGCAACTACGCCTGGAACTATACGCATCCGCCTCTGATTCCGGGCGGGTACGATGTAACGATTGCTCCGCCGGCAGCGCATGTTGCAATGGAGCAGGCTGCGGAATCCGCACAGGCGATCCATACTGCTTCTCTGGTGCAGATACAAACTTCCACGGAGCAACACCCTATAGCCGAGACTGCATCCGAATAAATCGACGCTTTGCGGATTTCAAAGCTGCGTGTGCTGCTAAAGTTCGCTTGTAAAAAAACAAGGAAAGGCGCAAGATTTCCTCACTACCAGGTGGCTGCAATGGCCTTTCATGTCCATCGATGGAGACTGCGTGCTGCCGAGCTTACGGCCTGGTTTTTGGCTGGAGCGGTGGCCTGCGTGCTGCACGGAGCGGCGCGCGCACAGGTGTTCGTGGTGGGCGAAAAGAGCGCCATGGCGAGCGTCTCCACCGACTTCCATCCGACGCGGATCGAGCTGCCTTCAGCCCCCATCACGGAGCGTGGAAAGCGCGATCTGGTGCGTAATCTGGAGGCCGAGCAGGGCTTTGCGCATCGTGCTCTGCCAGTAGGCGAAGATCTGATCCTGATCGCCAATGGAAACCTCACTCCTACTGGTGATGCCTACAAAGAGATGTTGTACAAGAAGGGACAGTCCGCCGCGCCGGGCGACCGAGTGGTTCTGACTGCGGTGACCGTGAAGGACGACCGTATTGTGATCGACCTGAACGGAGGACCGTACCTGAATCACCGCTTCCTGCGCCACATCGACATCAACGACATTCCCCTCGTCCCTCAGGACGGCGCACAGGTGACCGGTTGTCGTGTGACACTGGTGTTCGAGGGCGGGTTGCCAGAGGTGAGTGCGCCGGAGGTGAAGGCGCTGCTTGACCCGATCGTTGATTTCGGTGTGAAGACTTCGGCTGAGGCGTATGCGGACAGCCTTCCGCCATTCTTGAAAACCGCCATCGAGCAGCACTATGTACTGGTAGGCATGGACCGCAAGATGGTGCTGGCTGCCATGGGCGAGCCGTTATCTAAGGTGCGCGAACTGGTTCCCGGATCGACTACGAGACGCTACGAGGAGTGGATCTACGGACAGCCGCCGCAGACGGTGCGCTTCGTCCGATTCGAGGGCGACCGCGTGAACCAATTGCGGATCGCGGCGCTAGGCAAGCCCATCGTGCTGCATGACAAGAACGAACTGCGCGGCTACCTGGACCCGCAGGACACGCATGAGATCGCGATGGGAGACGAGAAGCCGGGGAATGGAGAGAACGGCGGCCGTAAGCCGCCCACAATGCTCAAGCCGGGCGAGGCCGTTCCGGGCAGCTCGAAGCGTGTACTGCTGCCGGTTCCCACAGCAAGCCCCGCACAGGTTAAGAGCGCACCTGTAACTCCATCAACCACGCCTGCCGACAAGACTACAGACTTGCCAACCGCCTCGGCTCCGTAGGGATGTCTAACGAGCGGAGGACAGCGCAGCCTGCTGGGCGGCGAGTAGCTCACGGATTCCCTTTTCGGCGTAGTCCAGCATCGCGGTGAGCTGCGTACGGCTGTAGGAGACGCGCTCGGCGGTGGCCTGCGTCTCGACGAGGCCGCCATCGGTGAGCATGACGACGTTCATGTCCACATCGGCGCGCGAGTCCTCTTCATACGCGAGGTCGAGCAGGATGTTTCCGTCAACGATGCCGACCGATGTTGCGGCCAGCATCTGGCGCAGCGGGGAGGTCTTCAGTGTTCCGGCGGCGACCAGTTTGCCCAGCGCAATGGCCAGCGCGACCGAGGCTCCCGTGATGGCTGCTGTGCGCGTGCCTCCATCGGCCTGCAGGACGTCGCAGTCGAGGATGATGGTTCGCTCGCCCAGGGCCTTCATGTCCACCACGGCGCGCAGGCTGCGCCCGATGAGGCGCTGGATCTCGTGGGTGCGGCCGCCGACCTTGCCGCGTTCGGATTCGCGCGGAGTGCGGGTGAGGGTGGCGCGAGGAAGCATTCCGTACTCGGCGGTGACCCAACCGCGGCCGGAGTTGCGCATCCAGCCGGGAACGCCGGTCTCGACAGTGGCGTTGCAGAGGACGCGGGTGTTGCCGGTCTCTATGAGGACGGAACCCTCGGCTGTGGCGACGAAGCCAGTGGTAAAGCGCACGGGGCGGAGAGCGTCGGCGGCGCGGCTGTCGGGACGGAAGAGCTTGCTAGCTTTGGGAGCCGAGGACGTGGTAGGGTGCTGTACGGATGCGAAGGGAGCCATGGCGCGATTATAGTGGCGCAAAGTGGCGGGCGGTTCCCGAAACGGGAATGTACTCCATTTCGGGAATTAAGTGGGTGGTATTGCTTTGTGAGAGATACAGGCTGACGACATGGATTGTGTTTCCACAATGGGAATTGCGTCTCATAACGGGATTTGGCGGTATTATTCTGCAAAGATTTGTTATCAGCAACTTGCATTGATAGTTTCAGTTTGGCACTCCACCTGATAGTAGAGCTAGTGCCAGGAGACCTAAAGCAATAGCAAAATAGGCTATATCTTGAGTGCAGGCTAAATTGGAGTACTGACTATGCGGGCCAAGCAGAGTTACACCGCCTTAGGAACGGATCGCCGTTCCGTACCCTCCTCTTCTTCCTTACCGATCTGCGTCGTAGCGCCCAGTTTTGCAGGCGGCGAGATGAACTACCCTTCGGTGTCGCAAGCGAGCGAGGAGTCAGGGCCGGACATTGGCCTAAATTCGCGTTACTGTGCTGAGATGGACCAGCAAGAAGGTCTGTTACATGATGCACGCAATCTGATGGGAGCTATCGGACTGTACTGCGACCTATTGTCGATGCCAGGAGTGCTACAGGCTGAACATCGTCCCTACGCAGAGGAGTTGCGACTTCTGGGATCCCGCAGCGGAGCATTGATCCAACATCTGATGGAGCAACGCATGTCCTCCTCCCCCGTACACAAGGCAGCGATGGAGAGTCCGGAGACGGGTGCGGCCTGGGAGGCGGGATTGTCGCGCTCGCTGATTTTGGACAACAAGCTTGCAGAGGGGAATAGGGTAGTCGAGAGTCCAGACTGTCTGCCCGGTGCGGTGAGCCTGCGCACGATTCTGGAGCACTGTCTTGGACTACTGAGCCGGGTGGCGGATGGCAGAATGATCGAGGTGAGCTATGGAGACGCGGCCTCGACTCCTGTGCTGGTCTCCGAAGAGGCAGTGGAGAGGATTCTTGTGAATCTAGTGCGCAACGCAGCGTCTGCAATGCGCAGACCGGGACAGCGTGGCAGAAAGGAGAAGGGCATGGCAGCGCAGAGTACCGTGCTGGAGAAGCGGGAAGACAGAACCAGCGACGAAACTCCGGGGGCGATCAGGATTGGGGTTGGCGTGATGATTAACCGAGTGCAAGATGCCAAGCCTTGTCCTATGCGAAGCGTGAGATTGACGGTGGAGGATTCAGGGCGTGGAATGACAGCGGACCAACTGGAGCGAATACTGAGTGTAACCAGGGCACGGACGCGAGGCAGACACGGGATCGGTTTCAGGGTTGTATGCGAGTTGGTTGCCGCATCCTGTGGAGATCTGAGAGTGATGAGCGCGCCGGGAATCGGAACGCGGGTGCAGATCGAATGGCCGGTGACCGCGATATTGCAGGAGAAAGCGGCAGGTAAGAGCTGCACCATGGGCAGCGCAGCGGCTTCAAATCTGATGGCTCCATCCAGTGGATTGCCAAGCCGGGAGCGGCGAGGGGCGCAAGCGCAAGAGAGTATGGATGCGAACGGATTAGGAATGGTCCTGCGACCTGAACATCATTGCGCAGCAAGGGACGGAAGAGGAACGATATGTTGACACCGGAAACGCGATCCATAAAGGCGCCAACGAACAAGCCCGAGCGGCTGCGCCAGATGGGCGAGTTGGCAGCGGTGGGCGGGGGGATGCGCCAGCCTGCTACGGGCGAGGTATCGGTTATTAATCCATCGGGGTTACTGGCGGGTGTGTCGGGAACGCCGCGGGTGGGACGCTTGCCGGAGAGGGAGCCGGATTTACGCATCCTAGTAGTGGATGACGATGTATCGCTGCGCAAAGCGTGCTGCGAGATTGCCACAGGAATGGGCTTCGTGGCGCTGTCGGCGGGTACTGTGCAGGAGGCCCTATCGGTGCTGCTGCGACAGCCCGTGGAGATGCTGCTGCTGGATCTGAAACTGCCCGGCGGCGGCGGGCTGAAGTTGCTTAGCGAGGTCAAGACTCTCTATCCGGAGATTGCAATTGTGATTATGACTGCGTTTGCCACGGTTGACTCTGCGGTGGAGGCGATGCGAATTGGAGCTGGCAATTACCTGACCAAGCCGTTTGCGCGGGAGAAGTTGACCCATGTGCTCGAGGAGGCGAGCCGGACGCATACCTTCGGGTTGGAGAGCCGGCGTCTTCGGGAACGGTTGCGGACGCAGAACGGACTGGGTGGCCTGATAGGCAACTCGCCGGAGATGGAGAAGGTTTACCGCATTCTCTCCAAGGTGGCACACTCGACCCACCCCGTGCTGATTCTGGGCGAGAGCGGCACGGGCAAGGAAATGGTGGCGCGGGCGATCCACGACAACGGACCGAATGTGACCAAGCCGTTCATCGTAGTGGACTGCGGATCGCTGGTACCAACACTGATTGAGAGTGAGCTCTTCGGCCATGTGAAGGGAGCCTTTACGGGGGCCAACCGATCGAAGGGAGGCCTGCTCTCCGCGGGCGATGGCGGAACCGTCTTTCTGGACGAAATTGGTGAGTTACCCCTGGATCTGCAGGCCAAGCTACTGCGCGCCTTGCAGGAAAAGGAGGTGCGTCCTGTGGGTGCCACCCATGCCGTGCCGATTACGGCTCGAGTGCTGGCTGCGACCAACCGCGACCTAAGCGCTATGGTGGCGCAGGGACTTTTCCGTAAGGACTTGTACTTCCGACTGAGTGTAGTGAACCTTAAGCTTCCACCGTTGCGCGAGCGCAGGGAAGACATAGCGGAACTGGCGGCACATTTTATGAAACGGATTCAGAGCGAGACTGGCTCGTCGCACATCTTCAGCGAGGAGGCAATCCAGCTCATGACCGATTACGACTGGCCGGGTAATGTACGTGAATTGGAGAACGCGATCGAGCGCGCCTGCTCCTTGTGCTCGGGGCCTGTGCTGCATAGGGTCGACCTTCCCACGCAACTACAGGAGTTCCAGATGCAGCGCCGGGTGATGAATGCGCCGGACGGCGAAGCAGGAGATGGTCTGGGAGATGAGAACGCCGGGGTGGATGACGTTGTCGTCTCGATCGCCGACATGGAGAAGCAGGCGATCCTGGGTACGATCCACCAGTTGAATGGAGATAAGTTGATGGCAGCCAAGCTGCTGGGCATCGGTAAGACGACGCTCTATCGCAAGCTGAAGGAGTATGGCATGGCCGGGGAAGTGGAACGTGCCGGCGATTGAAGGGGTGAAGTAGGAGTAGGAGGTTATGGCGTGGACATCTGGTTTGTGCCGGTGGGTGTTGAGGGCGACTGTCCGAAGTTACTGGGTGACTGTCCGAATCCACCAGGTGACTGACCGAAGCCATTGGGAGACTGATTGAAGCCGCCTGGCGATTGTCCAATCCCACCCCCGCCCATGCCGGAGTTTCCGTTCAAGGTTGCCGCAAGCTTCAGGAGCTCGATGCGCGGATCGTAAAGAAACTCCCAGGTCTGGTATGTGGTCTGTTCGTTTGGTGTGAGGATGGAGTTACCGGATGCGCTGCTGCCAACCCCCATGAACGGCCCGCCTCCCGAGCCGCCAAATCCGGTTGCAGACTGGCTTCCGATTCCAGCTGCGGTCCCCAGGCTTGACTGACCTCCGAATCCTGACTGACCACCGAAACCTGATTGACCACCGATTCCCGACTGGCCGCCGAATCCGGGCTGGCCGCTGGCGTCGGCCGAGCCGGGTGTTCCGGCAACGCCATTTACTCCGGCTGAGACGTTCGCACCTGCCGCTCCACCAATGCCGGACGACTGCATACCCGCGAGCGCACCCAGGCCGGGGCCACCGATTACGGAGAGGGGTTCGCCGAAGAAACCCTTGACAGTGGTCTGGTTCTGTCCCACACCGATGAGGCGATAGTCGGCCTTGCCAGTGAGTGGGTCTATGTAGCGCTTGCGCAGGTAGCGGACGTTGTTGGTGTGCTCCAACTGCTCGATAGAAGCGGGGTAGTGGCCAAATTTCTTGTAGTACAACTGGATGGCGCGGACGTATTGATTGGCGCGGCGCACCGACTCGGCTTCGCGTTCGCGATGCAGGGTGAACGCCTCTTTGGACGCCGCCACGCTAAGCACAATCAGGATGATGGCAATAACCACGATGAGGCCCAGCAGCATAAAACCCTGCTCGTCATCCGGCTGCGTCCTTGCCTCATTGGTAGCAAGTTGCTTGTTGATCATGATCCTCAGTTTGCCAGCAGGGGAAGTGTCTGCGTGTTCTGATTCTGCATATCTTCCACCCGGATCGACTTCTCCTCAATGGAGACCACGCGGTAGCGGCGCATTACAACGTCGCCCACGGATGTCAGGAAGACGCTGTCTTCATGGAGCAGAAAGGCCTGGCGTGCTCCGTTGGGCGAGGCCACGGTACCGAAAAACTTCAAGTCGATGGGCGGCGGCGGCGGCGGTGGCGGGGGCGGTGGACAGTTCGGCGGACAGGGTACAACGGCAATTGCCTGTTCCTGATTCGGTCTCGCAGAAGTTACCGGATTAGGAATAGTCACTGGCGGCGCTGAGTTTGCTGAGAAGATATTGCGGCCATTGCCGGAGTATTCCAGCGACTCGGTGACCAGCATTGCGTCCATGTGCAGGGTTGGGTCCAACGCGGAAGAGGTTGTGCCTACCGTTCTGGCGGCGGCTCCAGAGGGTGGATTGGCTACCGGAGCCGGATTGATGTCGCTGGCGGCAGGAGCAGGCGTTGCAGGCGCACCGGTGTAGAAGTACTCAAAGTAAATGAGCGTGGCGGCGATAAGGACAAAGGCAACCACTGCGATGATCTTCATGCGGTCTTCTGAGCCTCTGTTGCTGGAAATTTTCATCGCCCGGGCCCTCCATCCGCAACGCCCGCGGCCGCACCCGTAGCGTACGGCAGATCCTGAGCGGCATCTCTCTGCTCATAGGTCTTCATGCCCAGCCTGAGGTTTACTGTGCCGCTCTGCTGGCCGGTGAGCGTCTGTGTGTTGATAACGAAGAAGAGCTTGTCGCGCTCGATGGAGTTGATGAACTGGACGAGCGGGCGGTAGTCGCCGCTGAGTGTGGCGTCAATGCGCACTTCGGTCATCTGGTTGGCTGAACCGACAAGCACCGGAGTATGTGTGTACTGCGCCCGCGTCAGGCGCACGGCCTGTTTTTTAGTCAGTGCGCCAAGCTCGGCGGCCACCTGGGAGTCGGAAACGGGAAGCCGCTGCCGCGAGAATTGGTCCGCATCCTGTGTGGCCCGCGCCAACTTGGCATCGAGTCCGCGGAGGGGTTGCGCCGCGATTCCGGCGGTCTTCAGTTCGATACGCTGTTGTGCGATTGCATCGGCGTTGTAGCGGCCTGCCGTCTGCCATAGGAATCCCATCTGCACCAGGAGATAGAGAATGACCAGAGCCAGCAGCCCAACTCCGGCCCAGTGAAGATTTAATGGACTCAGCAGGGCCCGTGCTCTACGCAGTGCGCTGGCAGGTGAAATTCTGGGCCTGATCGCGGAAAGGGCACTCATTGGGCACTCCCTTTGGCGGGATGCTTACTGGTTGGGATGGATGGTGCTGCTGTCTTTGGACGTTGCGAGGCCGTTTGCTTTGCGGGGAGCTTTGATGGGGCGGGCGATTTAGTACTCACGGCGAGTGGATGTTGAGGTGCAGGCTTAGGATTCGCAAGAGCTGCATGTCCCAAGGGGATTGGCGGCTTGTTCCGGTTCACAGTATCTTTCTGTGCCGCGCTTTTATTTATTTGTTCCTGTTCGCGGTCCTTGAGCGACATGGGCAACGGATTGTAGCCGCTCAAAATATCGAACTCCACACTTCCGGGAGCTACAGTTTCTGCAACTGGCTGAAGGCCGCGCTCCTGCGACTGCGCTGTCTCGTTGTTAAGGTGCGGAGCGAGAAAGCGCTGGCTATGTTCCAGGTTGCGCACCAGATCGACCGCCAGGTCACGCGGCCCGCTGACGTGCAGGCGGATATTCACGTCGCCCTCGGCAGCGATTGCAGGTTCGATGCTGGTGACCTGAACACCCGCCGGTAGTACTCGTTCGAGATCCATCATGACTGCGGTCCAACTGAAGCTTTTACGGGCGAAGAGATCGTTGAGGAACTGGGAGCGTTCGAGGACAGCGCGGTTCTGCGGCTCGCGCATGCGCGTCTCGTTGGTCTGCCGTTCGAGTTGCACGGCGAGGGTCTGCGCCTTGAGCGCGTCTATCTGCGCCTGTTCTGCGCGCGCGTTCTTGTTGAGAATGTGCAAGACGATGCCGAGCGCGATGGCGGTGAGAGCAAGAGCGGCCATGGTGAGCCGAAGCCGTGCAAATAGGGGCCGCAGCTCGACGAAGGGGCGGGTGGCGAGATTGATTGCAATGCGCATCAGTTGGCCAGCGCCCCCCGCACTCCCGCCAGCCAGCCGAGCGGAACTCCGCCGGGCGATCCGGCTGTGGTTGCTCCAGCGCCGAGCATCTGAGCGTGCATCATCTCCTGCACGGCGAGCGGGCCGACGTGCGCATCGCTGAGCATTGCGGTGAGAGTCCTAGCGCCCAGTGTTCCGGCTGCATGTATCGCAGAGGGGGGCGATTGCAGCGTGTCCTCATAATAAGCTGCAGCGACGCTGATCGCCTGGGCGACCTCGCCGGTAGTGTCTGTGAGGTTACGCTCGGCAGCAATCTCGAGTTCGACTTGCTGCACAATCTCCTGAGCGAGAGCCGATGCTTCGATCGCGGCTGCAGCGTCGTTCCGGTCGCTAAAACTGGCAGGTTCCTGACGCTGCCACTGCTCACTCACGGCATGTGGTGCTTGAACTGGATTGCCTGTGAGTTGTGCGGCTGCGGCATCGGCTCGCAGATCCGCGCCCAGATCGACGGTGCGATGTAGCAGCAAGACGCCAGCCTTGACGATTGCGGTTGTGACCCCTTCGCGTCCTGCGTTCACCACCAGCGCTGGAGCCTCCTGCTCGGGCAAGCCGGCCAGGGCGGCAAGGGTGCTGGGAATAACTGCGCCCGGCTCGAAACCGGCCTCGCGGACGACAGATTCGTATTCTGCCAGCAACTCACGCGGCATGGCGACGGCGAGGACCTGTACAGAACCTTTAGAGGTGGCCATCACCTGATAGCTTACGGCGGCGTCGTCGGCGTCGAAGGGGAGAAGCTTTTTCAGGCGGAAGCGCACGATGGGTAGCGCCTCGAAGGGCTTTGCTGGAAGCTCGTCGAAGTCCAGCAAGAGGACACGGACGGCAGCGTCGGGTACGACGAGCGTGACCTCGCGGCTACGTAGCGCCACGGCTTCAAGTGCCTTGCGAAGGGCTGCGACGACGGCTGCGCGGCCTGATGCGTCGCCGCCTAAGATGGATGGTGCAACGGATGCTTCCAAGCCTTCAACCGAGTGAAGGCGCGGGACTACAACCTTGTCCTCCAGAGGCACTCGCGCGATCGCGGAGAGCACGGCGAATGCGTCCTCAGCGCGCGCTGCAACTACGCCTTCGGCGCGCACCTCACAGGCCAGTCTTGGCCGCGTTCCCATCGTTCTCGGTAAAAAATCCATTCTGTCCTAGACTAACCGTTCTTTCGAAACAAACTGTATTGAGCGGATATTGAGAGGTATATTCATTTCGGCACGACTGAAGCCGTCCCCATCCAATTGCTCCCTGTGCCGACTATAGCCTTATCCTACCGATTACCTCCCTGCTTCGATGAAGGTGACTTTGTTGATCTCCTTAAGCGTGGTGATGCCAAGGCGGACGCGCTGGATGGCGGAGTCCCGCAGGAAGTTCATGCCCTTGTCGCGTGCCTTCTTGCGGATTTCGCTGCCGGGGCGTTTGGCGAGCAGCATCTCGCGAATTTCGTCGTCCAGTTCGAGTAACTCGTGGATGGCGGAGCGGCCGCGGAAGCCAGTGCCCGCGCACTCCATGCAACCGGGGCCTTCGCGAAAGTTAAAGCCGCGCCACTCATCTGGATCAAGACCGCTGGCCAGCAATTCCGTGTCGGAGTAGTGAACATCGCGCACGCAGAACTCACAGACCGTGCGGACGAGGCGCTGGGCGAGGATGCAGTTGAGCGCGGAGACGAAGTTGTACGGCTCGACGCCCATGTTGAGAAAACGTCCGAGGACGTCGACCACGTTGTTGGCATGGACTGTGGT
Source organism: uncultured Granulicella sp. (assembly GCA_903932155.1). Taxonomy (GTDB): domain Bacteria; phylum Acidobacteriota; class Terriglobia; order Terriglobales; family Acidobacteriaceae; genus Edaphobacter. The sequence goes on from CAIZFH010000308.1 coordinate 12,815, forward strand.
GAAGACAAGGTGACCGGTGAGCGCGGAGTTGATGGCGATCTGCGCGGTTTCGGCGTCGCGGATCTCGCCGACGAGAATCTTGTCCGGGTCGTGACGCAGGATGGAGCGCAGGCCGCGGGCGAAGGTAAGGCCCTTCTTCTCGTTTACGGGAATCTGAGTGATGCCGCGAATCTGGTACTCGACCGGGTCCTCGATGGTGATGATCTTGTCCTCTTCGGACTTGATCTCGTTGAGCGCGGCGTACAGCGTGGTCGTCTTGCCGGAGCCGGTGGGGCCGGTGACCAGCACCATGCCGTAGGGCTCCTTGATGTAGCGTCGAAAGCGCTCCAGGTCGTCGGCCGCGAATCCGACCACGTCGAGGGAGAGCTTTTTGAATTTCTCCGACATGGACTCTTTGTCGAGTACGCGGAGGACGGCGTTCTCGCCATGCACGGTGGGCATAATGGATACGCGGAAGTCTATGAGGCGGCCCTTGTAACGCACGCGGAAGCGGCCGTCCTGGGGAACGCGGCGCTCGGCGATGTCCAGCTCGGACATTACCTTGATGCGGGAGAGGATGGTCTGATGGTGTTCACGCGCGATGGGGGCCATGGCCTGCTGCAGGACGCCGTCGATGCGGTACTTGACCATGAGGCAGTCGTCGCAGGTCTCGAGGTGGATGTCGGAGGCGCGGCGCTCGAGCGCGGTGAAGATGGTGGTGTCGACCAGGCGGATGATGGGCGAGATGTCGTCCTCGCCGGTGAGCCGCTCAATGGAGATGTTCTCGTCGGGGTTGTCCTCGTCGGAGAGGACATCGAAGGCGAGGCCCTCGCTGGCTTCATCGAGGACGCGCTGCGACTGCTCGGTCTTTTTGAGCAGGTCGGTGATCTGCGACATGGTGGCAACGCGGGTGACCAGGCGCTGGCCAAGGAGGCCGGAGATTTCGTCCAGCATCATCAGCTTCGATGGATCGCTGACGGCGATGG
>CAIZFH010000309.1 GCA_903932155.1 uncultured Granulicella sp.
CGGCAGCGAGACTGTAGGTGACCTGCTGCCCGGCGTCCGCGTCCGACGCGCGGTTCGTGATGCTGAGGGTCTGCCCAACGGCCACCAGACAATTGGTGACTGGCTCCAGGACGGGCGGGGTGTTGGGCAGCAGCAGGATGGTGGCCTGCGCGGCGGGCGTGGCCGCTTCCACGTTACCCACGTTGTCGCGCGCAACACTATAGAAGGAGTAGCTGTGGCCGCATTGGCCAGTGAACAACGCTTGCAGGTTGGTTGAGGTCTGAAGCCAGAGTGTCCATGGGCCAGCATTGGTCGAGACGTAAATATCACAGCCAGCGACGCCGGAACCAGCGTAACCATCCGTGCCTGTGCATACCACCGGAAACACGTGGCGGTTCGTGGTGGCGGGCAGAGGCAGCACCTGGCTACTCGGTGCGTCGGAGTCAATCGTGTTGAGACATTCCTTCGCCGGATCGGTGCCTTGACTGGGCTCGTGCGCGTTGCGCTGGTTCGTGGCTATGACTTCGCCTTGATCGAACTGGATGTCCGCGACGTTGCGGATTTGAGTGCCGGTGGGCAAGCCGGTCTTCGGCTTGATTGTGTACGAGATATGTCCCTGGCCACGCCCCGTGCCATCTTCGGGCGGCAGGAAACCGATCAAGACGTTCGGGGGCAAGCTGGTGATGGGGTCAACCGAGTAGAAGTCGGCATAGACCTCGCCTGTGGCGAAGTCAATGCCCGCGTAAATCCACACCTCGAAGTTCACGCCGTTGTTCGTCATCGGCACGATCTCCTCGTAATACTGCGAACCGGTCGGGATCGTAATCAAGGTGGCACCAAAACCAACTTCGGTTAACTCGAACGTGTTCAGGTTGAGATTCGTGCTGAGCATATCTGTGACCTGAACGATTTGGGCAGGGGCGGTCGCATTGGTGTCGTTTTCAAAGTCAATGCGATAGGGCATCAGTTGACCAGCACGAATGAACCCCGCAGCTCCATAGCCACCGGGACCGATCTTCTCGTTGGGGTCGGACGAGGTGACGGCTGTGGTGCTTCGGCTGTCGCCGATATCATAAGGAGGTTGCGGAGGCGATGGCAAGATACTCACTCGTGCGCTATCTGAGTACTCTTGCCCCAGCTTGTCTGTGATCGTCAAGGTTACAGTATGCTCCCCGACGCTGAACACGCCCCCAGCAACGACCGGTCCATAACCCAAGGTATTGCCATTTTCTCTCCAGACGTAACTTACAATCTGGTTCGTTGGGCCGGACCTGCTGCCGTCCAATGTGACCGCCGCAGTGGCTGAGACTGGATCAGCCGTGGTTCTTTGGTCATCTCCAGCATCTGCTGCGATAGCCTGCCCATCCACGTGGATCCGCTGAGCGAACAGATTATTACCTGGATATAGCTCTATCAGGGGGCAGCCTGCACCTTTTGGCATGATTTCAATGACCAGCAAAGCGTCATTGTTGGCATCGAGATAGGCACTCAACACTCCTTGCGACGGCAGTTTAACATTTGCGAGCACACTGACGCCTGTGATGGCCTTGTCAAAGGCGATGTCCACGGTGCCGCTTTTCAGCGGAAGCTTGGGGCCGTATAATAGGGTGTCACCGGTCCTTGCGATCCATATAGTGACAGGCACGGCCTTTAAGAAGTAACTTATTGCGGCAGTAGGAGAAGGGACGATAGCGGCTGTGTCACTGTTCTTGATCGTGAAACTAATGTTTGTCTTCTCGTCTGCGCTCCACCGCGTCGGAATATTTGTGGGTTGAGGATACACCGACAGCTCGACTGTTGTCCACATGTACACAAGCAATTGCTCCACATCCTCCTGCTCAGAGGCACTGTGAGAACCCGCCCACACACCAGGATAATACCAATGTTGGCCGTTCGTGCCGTATCTGTTGCCGGTCGTCGGGTCGTTTCCAGTGCCTACGGTAAGCGCCATGATGGCCTGGGAGGTTTCATCAATGATCCCTTTCCATCCGCCAACGCTCTGATAAGTGCGTCCACTAAAGTTAAGCATGTTGCTTGTTGTGGCGCTCCAACTGCCCGCCTGCCACCAGTAGCCAAGACCGCTGGCCTGGTCCGAAAGCGTCGAGATATACCAGCAGTGCGAGTCTTCATGGCGCAGAAGTTGTTCCATGAATTTCGCATTGCCTTCCAGTGGGATGCCCCACATGTCCCCAAGTGGTGAGCCCTTGACAATGGAATTAACAGACCTGCTCAAAATGAAGTTGTCAGTGCCCCAGTCAGTGTATCCACTGAACCAATCGGAGCTCTTGTAGTTATCTGTAAACAAGGCGATTCTTCGGTTTGCGTAATAGGCCGCCTCCAGATCCTGCGTCTCTTTCGCTTGTACGTTATCCGGAGATGGATCCAGCAAGGTAATCCTGCCCACTTGCCGAGAAGCCATACTCGAGGCCAAAGGCCCTACCCAATGATTCTGCTGGGGGGCGACTGAATAGATCCCTATCATCTGGCCGATGTGACAGCCGGCGCTGTGGCCAACAATATGCGTGTTCCCCGGATTGAGGCCAAGCCCGACGTCATCGGTCCCGCCGAACAGTCGTTGCGCCGCGATTCCAGCAACCTCAGGTATGTAGCTGTGATCTCTTTGGACCTTAAAAAACTCTGCGCTCTGTTGGCCGGGCGTATTGAGTTGCCAGGGCGGGTGCGCATACGAGCCCCAATCAACAGCCAGTACGTTGATGTTACCACCTTCTGCCGCATAAATGGCTCCGGCCATCTCTGTTACCCACTGAGTACTCGGTGGAGGTGGGCTGCCCCCTATTTGATTGTTGACCCCGTGAATGATGATGACCGTTTTTCGAGCGGGATTGACTTCAGGATCGCCAGATGATGTCTGTGCTGTCGGCAACCAACTGGAGCTGCTAGCAATATAGCGCAAGATCGTGCCCGGGAGATAAGGATCGGCTGGCATGTTGCCATCACCCTGCGGCAGAGGGCAGGACGACGTCGCCTTAGGTGTATTCGCGCGAAATGGAATACTGCCCAAGTCGGATACTGCTTGGTTGGTCTCGCCGGCACTGCGGAACAATGCTCGTTGCAGATAATCGGCATCAACAATATTCTCGCCGCAATAGCTGGCAATGGCAGTTGCGTAGCCACAAACCGCCCGAACATAGTCCCCCCACGTGGACCCCAGATTGGTTCTGACGTTGGCAAGGATTTGTTGCCAATCGCTGTCAGCCATTCCGGCGGGGCAAGAGAACGCGGTTGACCAGTCAACAGCGGTTGAATTGTCCGCCGTCAGAACCTTTACGGCGAAGTAGATCGGCGGACGCGAGAAGTCCCATTGCGAGGTGAGCCAGCCGGCATAATGCACCGGAACCCTCCGGGATTCGCCGGGTTGCAACCGGCCGGCAGTGGCTCCGCTGGCCAGGATGGCGACCTCGGCCTTGTAGCC
>CAIZFH010000310.1 GCA_903932155.1 uncultured Granulicella sp.
GCAACCCCTGAAAAGGGGCGGACTCCAAAAGGTATAAATAGTAATGAAACGTATATAGTAGTGTAGCAAGAATCCTCGAGGAGCACGCGCCAGAGAAGCAGCATCCCGATCAGTGGAACCTCAACACCATCTTCTCCCAGCTCTACGACGTCTTCGGAGTCAGGCTCGACGAAGGAACCGATGCCATCGACGCCACCAAACTTAACCGCCACGAGTTCGGCGAGTCCATCTTCGAGAAAATTCGCGCGCGCTACGACTTCAAGGAACAGGTCCTCGGCGCGCCCGCCATGCGTTACCACGAGCGCATCGTCATGCTCTCCGTCCTCGACGGCCTATGGAAAGACCACCTCCTAGCGATGGACCACCTCAAGGAGGGCATCGGCCTACGCGGATACGCCCAGCAGGACCCGCTCGTCGCCTACAAGAAGGAATCCTTCGAGATGTTCGAGGGAATGATGATGCAGTTCCAGCAGGACACCGCGCGTCACCTCTTCCGCATGCAGATCCTCGGCCCCGATGGCACGCCCATCGAGAACACCCAGCAGATGATGGCTGCTCAACTTCAGCGAGCCCATACAGCCGGACAACAGGCCCTGCCGCTCTCGCCCTCCGGCGAGGAGCACGCCCCCGTCCCCATCCACACCCGCGCGCCTTCCACCACTATCGACGAGTTGGAGAAAGAGTTTCAGCGCAAGAAGCGTCGCGAGCTGGAGCAGGCCCGTGCAGTCAGCTCTGCAAGTAGCGAAAGCACCGCACCAGCACAGCGTGTCACCGGAGAAAAAGTCGGACGCAACGATCCCTGCCCATGCGGCTCCGGCAAAAAATACAAAAAATGCCACGGTGCCGCCGCATAACTCGGATGTGAACAATTACTGGTGTAGTCCCTTGATTAAGGAGAAAAGATGATCAGAGATGGGGCTCTTCCATTGGTGCAACAAATCGCTCTAGACATAATTGCACCTCCAATATTGACGGGCATCTAGTTTGTGCTATTGCGTATGTGGACCGGTATCCTCGGAAATATCAATGAGCCTTGGGCCCAGCGCCTGCTAACTTCTGGTTTATGGATTGTGATGGGTGGTCTTTATGTCATCATGTTTGGCATAACGATATACGGGTATTTCTTTTAGAAGCTGTTCCTAACTGTAGTTAGTGGTGAGTTGTCAGAACCGACAATCAGCTTAACAGGCTGCGAAAATCCAGTTTTGCTTAAGGGCACGGCTTCAGCCGTGCCGCAACAGCCACAAAATCAACCGGGCTTTAGCCCCTGAGGTCAGGTTTTATCGAAGCTGTGTTTTCGCAGACTTTGATGCCTCAAAGTTTAGGCTGTGTGCCTCACCGCGCCCTCGGGTGCGTCTCGTCATACACGCGCTGCACCTGTCCCGCCGTCAGGTGGGTGTAGCGCTGCGTTGTCGATAGCCGTTCATGCCCCAGCATCTCCTGGATTGCGCGCAGGTCCGCGCCCTCCTCCAGCATGTGCGTACCAAAGGCGTGGCGCAGCGTGTGCGGATGCACATCCGATGCCAGCCCCCGCGCCAGCGCAATCTGCTTTACGATTCTCCCCACGCTTCGTGTTGTCAGGCGACAAGCCCCGCGCATCCGCAGATTCATCACCAGCGGCCCGTCCGTCACCAGCGCCACCTTGCCCGCCTCGCGCAACCTGCTCTCGCGCAACGGCAGATAAGCGCGCATCGCCATCGCAGCCTCATCGCCCAGCGGCACATACCGCTGCTTGCGCCCTTTGCCCTTCACCAGGATCGCGTCGTTCTTCCACTGAATATCCGCCATGTTGATACCCACCAGTTCGGAGTTGCGAATCCCGCATCCATACAGCAGCTCGAAGATCATGCGGTCACGCTCCGGCCACGCCGCAACCTCATCTTTTTTATCCGCGCCCGCCTCCATGGCATCCAGCAGGCCATTCACCTCCTCCATGCTGGGCACGCGCGGCAGGTGCTGCGGCAGCTTCGGCGTGCTCACCAGAGCCGCCGGGTTCTGCGCGATCTTGTGTTCCTTCGCCATCCACCGAAACCACGATCGCACCGCAGCCAGCGCGCGCGCCGCACTCGCTTTGCCCAGTCCGCGCTCATACAGCGCTCCCAGATATGCGCGAATATGCAGATGTTCCACCGCGCCAATCTTCGCCTTAGCGCCCAGCTTCTCGCCCAAATACTCTACAAAGTCCATCACCTCGCGGCGATACGCGCGCACCGTATGCGCGCTGGCATTGCGCTCATTCTCCAGCATGAGCAGAAACTCCTCCGCCAGCCGCTCGAACTCACCTCGCTCCGTCACCATCTTTTTCCTCTGCCTTTGCTGTTGCCGTTGCCTCTACTACTCACTACTCACAACTCACAACTGTCCTTCGCTTTCCTCTCGGATGGTGCTCTCGCAGCACTTTCTTCAAATGTTCCATCGCCACATGCGTGTACACCTGCGTCGTCGCAATGTCCGCGTGGCCCAGCAGCCGCTGCACGCTGCGCAGGTCGGCCCCATGCTCCACCATGTGCGTCGCGCAGCTATGCCGCAGCATGTGCGGGCTAGCCTTGTGGATCGCCCCATCCACACTCACCGATGCCGCTCGCACCATCTCCCACACCCACTGCCGCGTCAGCGCGTGCCCGCGCACACTGAGAAACAGCGCCCGCTGCATCCTGCCGCGTGCCAGCGATGGCCGCCCACGCTTGATGTATTCGTCCAGCGCATCGACGGCGCGACGCCCCAGCGGCACGATGCGCTCCTTGTCTCCCTTGCCACGCACTTGCGCCCGTGCCTGGTCCAGATGCAGGTCCTCTTCACCCAATGCCACAATCTCGCCCACCCGCAGTCCACCCGCGTACAGCAGTTCCAGGATCGCCGAATCGCGCAACGCCAACGCCGCTGCATCCCGCCCGGCGCCCTCTGTCTGCGGAGTGCGTGCCGCCGTGCCCAGCCTGTCCAGCATCTCCGCCACCTCGCTCTCCGCCAGCGACTTGGGTAGCACCTTCCAGCTCGCCGGAGTCTCGATGTTCACCGTCGGATCACGCGCCGTGCGCTTGTCCAGCAGCAGCCAGCGATAGAACCCCCTCAGGCAGCTCAGCTTGCGCGCCACACTCCGTGCATCCACATGGTTCGCCCGCAGCCGCGCCATGAAGTCCTTCACATCGTCTTCCACCGTCGTCAGCAGCAGCGCGTCGCGCCGCTCCACCTGCTCGGCAAACTGATCCAGATCGCGCGCATACGCCTCGCATGTCGCCGGCCGCATCCCCCTCTCCACGCGCAGATAGTCCATGTACTCATGCACCAGCCGCGCGTTTCCAGCGACCTCTACATGCTTATTACCCGGCATCTCCGCACTCGTCCGCATCCTTCAATTATCCGCGCCGCCCGCCACGCCATCCGCCCCATCCGTGCGCCCGCACCAATCTCGACAGCATCCTCCTCGATACCACTCACGCTGATAAACTCAAATCAGCATGTTTGAAACCCTCAGCGAAAAACTCCAGCGTTCCTTCAAGGCCCTCCGCGGCCAGGGCACCATCACCGACGAGAACATCGCCGAAGCCCTGCGCGAGATCCGCATCGCCCTCATCGAGGCCGATGTCAGCCTCGCCGTCGTCACCGACCTGGTCGAGCACATCCGTCTCCGCGCTCTGGGAACCCAGGTGACAACAGCGTTGTCACCTTCAGAACAGATCGTCAAGATCGTCCACGACGAGCTCATCACCCTCCTCGGCAAGGACGCGGCGCGCTTCCGCACCAGTTCGCAGCCACCCAGCGTCGTGTTGATGGCGGGCCTGCAGGGCGGCGGCAAAACCACCACCTCCGCCAAGCTCGCCGCATGGCTCAAAAAGGCGGGCCATCGACCCATGCTCGTCTCCGTCGACGTCTACCGTCCCGCCGCGCGCCAGCAGCTCCGCATCGTCGCAGAATCCATCTCCGCCCAACTCTACGAAGGCACGCTCGACCCTGACGTAGTTCATGGTACTGCCGACGTCCTTCGTCTCGCCAAGGAAGCCAAGCGCGAGGCCGCCAACTTCGGCTGCGACATCCTCATCGTCGACACCGCCGGCCGCAACCAGATCGCCGCGGATCTGATGGATGAGATGGCCGCCCTCAAGAAGCTTCTCAACCCATCCGAAATCCTCTTCGTAGCCGACGCCATGACCGGCCAGGACGCGGTCGCCTCCGCCAAGGCCTTCCACTCCCTCCTCGCCCTTACCGGCGTCATCCTCACCAAGATGGACGGCGACGCGCGCGGCGGCGCGGCCCTCTCCATCCGCCACGTGACGGGAGCACCAATCAAGTTTTTGGGAACAGGAGAACGCCCCGACGCATTCGAGCCCTTCCATCCCGACCGCATCGTCAGCCGCATCATGGGCATGGGAGACATCGCCACGCTGCTCGAGCGCGCCGAGGAGAAATTAGATAAGGGCAAGACCGGCCAGTTCGCCTCCAAGGCCCTCTCCGGCGAAGGCTTCTCCCTGGACGACTTCCGCGACCAGCTCCGTCAGATTAAAAAAATGGGCTCCATGAAGTCCATCATGAAGATGCTGCCTTCCGTCGGCCCCTTCGCCGGCATGGCCCAGGCCGTCGACAACGTCGACGAGAAGCAGTTCAACCGCATCGAGACCATCATCGACTCCATGACCGCCCGCGAACGCCGCGACCACGAAATCATCAACGGCAGCCGCCGCAAGCGCATCGCCCGCGGCTCCGGAACCACCGTCCAGGAGGTCAACAACCTCCTCCGCCAGTACGCCCAAATGCGCAAAATGTTCAAATCCATGGGCTCCGGCACCGGCCTAAAAGCCCAGCAGCGCATGATGCAGCAAATGCAGCCCAAACAGCGCTTCGGCAGATAGAATTGCTTCCATCACTCGCCAGGAGTTCGAACCGTGGCTAAACGCAAGAACGATATAGGCGCTGCACTAACCGGACTCGCGACCATAATCGGCGGTCTATTTGTAATTGCGGGAAAGCTCGCAACAAGACTTGATATCTTTGGCCAGAAGAAGCGACAGCAAGAGCTACAACTAGCCAACCAGCACTCAAAACTTACATATCTACGAAACAAATACAGAGACGAGGCGCTTGTCCAGAGAATGATGCAGGGGCAGATTTGGCCGGGCCAGACAGCAGTGCAACTGAATGACTCTCTTGGATTGCCAGTTACAGTAGACGACATACAACTCAAGACCAAGAAACGAGAAGTTTGGAAATACGGCAAAACCGGAATAAACCGTTACCGTCTCAGGATTACGCTCGACAACGACGTTGTTGTCAGTTGGGATCAGAAAAACTAACACAAAAGGAACCTGCCCGTGGAAATCAGCCGACTTACATTCCGGCCAATCGGCAAAGCGCTCAACTTGGCGATAATCTTGTTTGGGATAGTTATTCCCACGTCAATATGCTGTAGAGCCCAGTCGAAAATTAGCGGGACATATGTAACTTGTGGATCGAATGACGGAGCTATGCTCCAACTTACTCAGGCGAACGGCGCACGTGAATCGCA
>CAIZFH010000311.1 GCA_903932155.1 uncultured Granulicella sp.
CAGAATCCACCAGCCTCAGGATTGTGTCCCCTCATAGCTCCAAAGAAACCATAACTCCATCGTTTTGAAGATCTTGCAAACTATCTCCTTTGTTTTCATGATCCTGCAAATTCGATAGCAGGTAAGTGATTTGTTTGGAAGATTATGCACGAATCGATACGGGGGGGAGGGGGTACACCATGACGACCGGAAGCCAGCTATTCCACAATCCTTGCCACCACATCGTACTCGTGCGACTCGGTAATCTCTGCGCGGTAGAAAGTCCCCGGCACCAGCGCCTCGTGCGGGCCGAAGTCATTAATCAGCACCTTGCCGTCGATCTCCGGCGCATGCAGCGCGGTGCGGCCCTGCCACAGCAGTTCCGTCTCGTCGCTCTCTCCCTCCACCAGCACATCGACTTCCCTGCCCACCCACGCGGCCTTCGCCTTCGCACTGATCTTCTGTTGCAGCTTCATCAGCCTGCGGCGGCGCGCCTCGATCATCCGCTTGGGAACCTTCAGCGCCACGTCCAGCCCGAACGCCGCCGCTCCCTCCTCGTCCGAGTAGCCAAAGACGCCGAGCCAATCGATCTTCGCCGCCGCAACAAACTCACACAGCTCCTTGAAATCCTCCGCCGTCTCGCCGGGAAAACCAACAATGAAAGTACTGCGCAGCACGATCCCCGGAACCGTTGCTCTCGCCTTCTCAAGCAGTCGCAGAAAGACCTCCGCCGTACCGCCGCGCTTCATCCGCTTCAGCACGCTGGGCGATGCGTGCTGCAAAGGCACGTCGAGGTACTTCGCAATCGTCTCGTGCCGCGACATCGTCTCCAGCAACCTCGTTGTCACCTTGTTCGGATACGCATAGAGGAAGCGCAGCCACTTCAGCCCCGGCAGCACAGCCAGCGATTCCAGCAGCGTACTCAACCCATCCTTCAATCCCAAATCTTCGCCATAACAAGTCGTGTCCTGCCCGATCAGCGTAATCTCGCGCACGCCCTGCGCGATCAACCGCTCCGCCTCTGCCACAATCGACTCCAGCCGCCGCGAGCGGAACTTGCCGCGCAGTTGCGGGATGATGCAGAAGCTGCACGGATGGTCGCATCCCTCGGCAATCTTGATGTAAGCCGACGTTCGCGGGGTAGTCAGAATCCTCGGCGTCTCATCGCTGTAGAGATACTCCGGCAGCGTGGCTGTAGCCCCATCCCAGTGCTCCCGAGAGAACCTTCCCTGCCGCTCCCGCGCATCGCCCTCTGGCCGAGAGGACTTCATACCCTCCAGTTGCGGACCAACTTCCGTCGGATGCGAGTGCTGGTGTACAGCACTTGCCGCCCTGCTGACCAGAATGTTAAACGGAGAGCTCGGCAAACTCGCCTCACCATGCGCGGCAGGAGCGGTCAGCCCAGCCGCCTCCAGTATCGCCTCCAACTCGCCTGTCCCGACCACCGCATCCACTTCGGGGATATTCCTCTGAATCTCGTCGCGGTACCGCTCCACCAGGCAGCCGGCAACGATAAGCCGTCGCGCTTTGCCGCCGTTGGCAATCTTGTGCCGCGCCATCTCCAGAATCGCGTTCACCGACTCCTGCTTGGCCGAATCGATAAAGCTGCATGTGTTGACCACCAGTATCTCGGCATCCTCGGCGCGCGCAGTCAACTGGCCACCGGCACGATCCAGCAGCCCCATCATCACCTCGGAATCCACCAGGTTTTTGGGGCAGCCCAGAGAGACAAAGCCTATCGCAGGCCGCGCGGTTCGCGGTTGCGTGTCAACATTCGAAGTCTTATTTGTTGGTTCAGCGACGGAAGAGGGCACACTCTCATGGTAACAGTGCTGCGCCGCTCAACCCTGCAATCAGCGGTTCGTGTAGCACCTGATCTTGGCCAGCAGGCCCTCGGCGAACAGCTTCGCTTGGCCCACCATCTCTGCAATCTTCTGCGCCGGTCCGCGAATGCCGTTGCCGATGGTCTCTACGATTTCAACGGTCGCAGTCAACGTGGCGCTCACCATCTCGTCCACCCGCGCCACTTGGCGCTGGGTGCGCATATTGGCGTCGGCCAACGTTTCTTCAAAGTGCTGTGCAGTGCCGCGTACAAGATCGCTCGTTTCCACCAGATTGTCGGTGATGGCACGCACTTTGGGCACAGTTTCATTCACCAGGGACTGTGTGGAACGGCTGATCTCGGTCGCCGATTCAATCAGTGGAAGTGCCTTCTGCTTCAGCTCGTCGACGGACGCCGCCAGGCTCTTGATCGCCTTGCCGGACTTGGCCGCCAGCACAATCAGCGCGATGGCCTGCACCAGCATGGCCAGCGCTACCAGCCCAACAAACACCGTCAGAAGCTTCGTATCGATCGCGGAGAGTGCATCCCCGTCCTGAAACCACATCGCCAGCATAGCCATTCGTCCCCTTCCGTACCCTAAGCCGCAGTCTGTCCGGCGTATCCCATGCCACGTCGGAGTTCAACCGAAGGAACTATGCCGACGGCTCGATGGTTGTGTTGATATAGGCTTCCTTGCCTGCTTCCACGGCGGCCTCGACCTTGGCCTGCTGCTCGTTGATCAGGCTCTTGCCCTTTTCCACATACTGGGTCCACTGGGTGCGGCCCTTGTCGTAGTACTCGCGGCCCTTATCGATCGTCTCGTTAGCCTGGCGCTTGCCTTCCTCTACCAGCTCAGCGGCCTTCTGCCTTCCCTGCTCCACCAACTCCGCCGCCTTGTCTTTAGCCTCGCGCGCTCCGTTCAACAGATCCTCGCGGGTCTCTTTTCCAGCCTTCGGCGCGTATAACACGCCAATCACTGCGCCGATCCCCAATCCGGCCAGGAACCATCCCAGCCCGCATGATCCGCTTTCGTTATCTGCCATTGTCTTCTCCTATCCAACCTTGAAGGTTGGCGGTTGTCTGTCCCTGGTTGTACTATCCCCGCTGAGTCACGGTTGCGAACGTAGGATGTCGCTCAGTCCGCACTTCTTCTAGGATGCTAACTATAGTACCTCGCGATGTGTCTTTGTGAGTGGAAATGGATGAAAATACAACCCGGGAAGGTATCTCTGGAAGGAATCTCACTGACAACAGTACCGGGGCGTACTGCAACCACACAACCTATTCCTGGCGCATTTCTACACGAGTATTATGGAGACGTTGCAAGCAAGGTCACAAAGGGGGACGCATAAACCGATGGACGCTCAACGAATGATTTCCACTACGCGCACCGCCATCATCTCGCTCACGTTTGCCATGCTTCTGGCAGCTTGTAAGAGCGCCCCGCTGGCCACGGATGATGCCAGCCTGAATGCGAAAGTTACTAGCAGCCTCGCTGCCGATCAGAACCTGAAAGGTCAGTCGATCCAGGCCACAGTGTCCTCGGGGGTTGTCACGCTCAATGGCAGCGTCACCACCGATACGGTGCGCAACATTGCCACCGGCGACGTGGCCCAGATCGCCGGAGTCAAGACGGTCATCGATAACATAGTCGTGCAACCCGCGCCAGCCATGGCCACGGTTCCTCCTGCGCCTGCACCCGCTGCCAGCATGCCGTCCCCGGCTCATGTCTCCACAGCGAAGACTATAAAGCCAAGTGCGATGGTGGCCGCTACTGAACCTCCACCGACCGCTCCTGTACCCGCTCCTGTTGTACGCAATACCCCCCCGCCACAGCCCGCGCCAGTTTTACCGGCCGCTCCCATCGCGGCCAGAACGCCGCCACCTCCGCCCATACCTGTGGTGCATACCATCACTCTTCCCGTGGGATCGGCGATTCCGGTGCGCATGACGCAGACGCTGGACAGCTCCAAGACGAAGGCTGGTGATAGCTTCACCGGCGAGATTGCCACTGACCTCATGGTCGACGATTTGCTTGTGCTGCCGCAGGGCACACCGGTTACAGGACATGTGGACGCGGCGCAGGATGCAGCGCACTACAAGGGCAGTTCGCTGCTCACTCTTTCTCTGATTGCCATCAATCGCAAGGGTGAGCGCATCGAGGTATCCACCGAGGCCTATACCAAGCAGGGCGAGGCCCGCGGTAAGAATACGGCTGAAAAAGTTGGCGGCGGTGCAGCGATAGGCGCAATCCTCGGCGGCATCCTGGGCGGCGGCAAGGGTGCAGCAATCGGCGCGGCAGCAGGCGGCGGAGCAGGAGCGGGAGCCAACACCATAACCCGTGGCCAGGAGGTGCAGATTCCGTCCGAGTCGGTGGTCCGCTTCCGCCTGCTCGACCCTATCCAGATACGCCTAAACCCAGCCGCAGGGCCGAATAACTCCAGCTCCTCGTTGCCGCGTCGTTCAGACCAATAAATCTTGGCACATATTTAGTTGGGCGACGGCTTCTCCACATGGTCGATGACAACCACATCGACTGCCGTCTTCTCTGCTGCCAATTTCAGCCCCATCTGCAGTTGGATCGCGGTGAACAGGTCGGAAGCGTCCGGCACATCCGCCTTCGGTAGCTTTGGCGGATTGCCGTTGAACTGCGCCTGGTCCGGTGTGAACGTAACATTGCTGTCGAATCTGCCCGTAATCCCTGTCTGGTCCACCACCGGCTTGTCCAGCACCAGCATCTGGAGAAAGCTGGTGAAGTCAGACATAGTCCCATTGATAAGATGCAGCGTCAGGCCGCCGGTTCCAGGCGAGGCGAAAAAGCCGGGAAGGTTCCCTTTTACTTGCGTAGGCGTAAGCTTCTGTCCCGTCTTCCCTGCGGTCAGCACATAGGCCGAAAGATCCCGTTTCTCTTGATGAAACTTCAACGCGAAGCGGTCCGCCAGCAGCTTGCGAACCATAATTCGCATCTGGTCGACATTCGGCGTGCCCGGTTGATCGGGCACGGCATCAATATCATATCGATCGCTGTCCATCCATCCCGTCGCTTTCACAACCTGCTTCACATGCAAGCTGTAAGCAAAGGTCACCAGATCGTCCAGCGATCCATTGACGACCACCAGGTGACGGCCCTGAAGCGTCAGGCCTTGTATGCTCGGCTTTCCCGAGGGATTCGGCTTGATGGTCGCCACGTCGAACGATGGGTCGGCATTCGCCGCCATCGGTGTGGGCGGCTTCGGCGCTTCGGGAATCGCCCACGCGGTCTCTGGCGTGGCCCGCACCATATCGAGTGGAGTGACCTGTGTCCCCTGCGTCCAGGTCCCACTCATGGACTTCCCGTCTGCGCTGAGCTTGCCCACATAACTCATGCTCATAAGGTCGACTTTGAATTTGAATGTTGAGCCTTCCAGGGAAACGGAAGATGCGTTGAGTGACTGCGATGCCTGGTCGGCGTTGAAGAGAGTTACGGTCCAGGCTTTGTCCGCTTTCGCGATCTTCACGACAAACCGAACACCCTTGCCCGCGTTAAGCGTTCCCTGCCAGTTGCCGGAGAGATCGCCCGGCGCGGGTGGGGCAGCGGTCTGCGCACGCATGGTGGGTGCCAACAACACTACGAGCGCCACGAGGCTCAACATCCACTTCTTCATCGAACGATCTCCTAATGGACTGCTTGGCCCACAGCCCACCGCTAACCGGCAAGAAGGAGCAGTGCTCCATGATACGCAATCGTGCTGTGGCCAGTTCACAGAATTTGCCGGTTGCGTAATCGAGTTGATTGTCTGAGTTGCGTTTGTAATGATTGGTGAGCCAATCGGAAGCTGCAGCCTACTTCTTTGCCTTGCCTGCTGACTTCTTCGCAGGCTTCTTAATCGGCGGCTTCGGCTTGGCAGCCTTCTTTGCTGGCGTTTTCGCCAACGGCTTGGCGGCTGGCTTCGCCGCTGATTTTGCCACTGGTTTAGCGACAGTCTTCGCGGACGTCTTGGCGACAGGCATTGCCTTAGCCTCAAGCTTCGACTTGGCAACAGGTTTTGTGGATGGCCTGGCCTTTGCCTCCGGCTTCGACTCGGCGGCTTCAGTGGCATCGGTCTCGGCCTGCTGGCGCAACGCGTGAAGTACGACGCGGAACATCTCTTCCTCGGGAGCGGGCTTTCCCGTCCAGATTTCAAACTGCCGCGCGCCCTGGTGAACGAACATCTCAATGCCCGTGATGATGGGGATCGACATCTGGCGGGCAAGATGAAGCAGCGGCGTCTCCAGAGGATTGTAGACCAGGTCGAAGACCAGTTTGGTATTCAGGTCCTTGGCCTCCAGCAATGGAGCGGCCTTGTTGCCTGTCATGCCGACTGGCGTCGCATTGATGATGGCGTCGAAGGATGTCTTGGCCAGGGCATCCTTGCGGATGGTGTGGGAGCCCGACTGGCGCGCCAGCTTCTGCGCGGTCTCGGCAGTGCGGTTCAGGATAAAGACGTTGGCGTCCTTCTCGCGCAGGCCAAAGACAGCGGCGCGTGCAGCGCCTCCGGCACCCAGCACCAGGACCTTCGCGCCGGCCAGCGGCATCCGCTTCTCCAGCGGCCCGGTGATACCCGCGACATCGGTGTTGAATCCATATAACTTGCCGTCCTGTGCCCGCAGCACTGTGTTACATGCGCCAATCCTTGCCGAAAGCGGGTCCGTGCGCTCCAGATGCGCCAGAATCTCCTGCTTCAGCGGCATGGTGATACTAAGCCCCTGTATGGGGATCTCGTGGACCAGCTTGATCAGGTCGGTGATCTTCGTCGTCTGCAGCGCCAGATACACGGCATTGACTGTCTCGCGACGGAAGGCCGTATTCATCATGATGGGCGAGAGCGAACTCCGGATCGGGTTTCCAGCCACTCCGTATACCTTTGTGGCCGTATCCACCTGGTCGATGCGGTAGGTCTCCAGTAGGGTGCGTGCGGCGATCTGGCCTGGGCCAGTCTCCTCGCCCAGAGTTGCCGCCGCGAACGTGAACGCCGACCCGGCACGCACTCCCAACACCCGCGAGATGATTCCGGCATCGCCCATACAGATGCCAATGATGTTGGAATGGTCGTCCATGCGCTCAAGAAAGCGGATGAGGGTGAGGTTATCGATCAGCGACTTGGCTGTAGGCACAACCTTTATAAAGTCGGGCTGAAAGACAGCGATGCGGCTGAAGATGCCATCCAGTTCGCGCGTTCCAGTGAAATCGTGATGGCTGATGAGGAGTCCAATGCCGGTATCGCGCAGCTTCTGCAGTTCGGCTTTCTTGAGGCTCTCGGCGGATTCGAGTTCAAGATCAACAAGATGGAACCCAGCATCCGCGCATTTGGTAAGAATTTCATGTTCGGCCGCGAGGGAGCCGGCAAACTTGCCGCCATTAGCCGAGCGTCTACAGGTCGCGATGCCTGTCGCGGCTGTATTGTCAGCGAAAAAATGCTTAAACCTCGGCAGTGCCAGAAGCGGCTTCTCCAGGTAATCCAGGCGAAACTCAAGAAAAGGAACCTCTTTTACCACAGAAGACGCCTTTTCAAGCATCTCCGCTGGCGTGACGCCGGCTATGGCGACGCACACCTTGGTGACGCGGGAACGAAAGAAGTTGGTTGCTATTCCGGGCACATTCAATCTCATGGACGCAATCGGGTATATTACAGAGCAATCGCTCAGGATGCAACTTTTCTGGTAAATCTTTTCATTTGCTAGGGTTGCTGCTTGCTAGCAGGAAGGATTGGTAAGTAACCAACCGCGTCCTCTAATAGACGAAGGAGAAAGAGAATAGTTGCATGGAATGATAGGTATACATCCAAGTCAGGTCCATCGATGAGCCAGAACCCTGGATGTATTGAAGAACCATAGAATGGGAGGGTGATGAATCGGCAGAAAGACAAGGAAGCAACCGGCGAGGTGGACGATCTACTCCGTTCCGTGGGCCTCGGGCACGGCCGGCGTAAGACGCTTGCCGGGTCCTGGCATAACGGCGAGCGCAAGGCGCGGACGCCTCCAACCTCCCAAGCGGCGCTGTCGAAGCCTGCCACGTCACAGCTCATCAATCTGGTGCGCGCTCCTGGTTGGCGGAAGTACCCCTGGCTGCATCATGGCTTTAGCACGCGCGTCGGCGGTGTCTCCACCATCTACGATCATCGCACAGATGCTGGCTCGCTCAACCTCGGCTGGACCCCGCAGGACGAGGCAGCCAATGTAGCCGAAAATCGCCGCCGCTTTCTTGCGGAGATCGCAGACGGATCGGAGCGGGTCGCACTCGTTACCCTGCGTCAGTTCCACTCTGGAATGGTCCGCTTGGTTGAGGCCGCTGACCAGCCCCTGGAGGGCTACCTGCAAACCGCTAACGCACGCGCCGTGCTTCGTGGCGATGGCGTAATGACCAACCTCCCCGGCGTCCTACTGGGCATACAGACGGCAGACTGCGTCCCTGTCCTTGTAGCCGACGTCCGCAGACGGGCTGTAGCGGCCTTTCACGCAGGCTGGCGAGGCACTCTGGCCCGCATCGTGGAGCGTGGCATCGGTTCCATGCGTTTGCGCTACGGATCGCGTGCGCAGGATCTGTTGGCCATCGTCGGCCCATCCATCGGCCCGTGCTGTTACGCTGTCGGCGAGGAGGTGCGCTTCGAGTTCGAATCGCAGTTCGCCTATGCACCGCAACTCTTCAGCGAGGTCTATGACTCCGACCCCGTGCGCGAGAAGTACCCGCTGCTGTTTCTCACCGCACGTGCTCCGGGCCACTCCAACATCGGCCCACAGATCCATTTGAACCTGTGGGAGGCGAACCGACGTCAGTTGCTCGACGCGGGCATCCCCGCCAAACGCATCACGGTTGTCGGCGAGTGTTCGGCTTGCGCCGGTCTGGGAACTGCCGCCGGCAGAAAATACTTCTCCCACCGCGCTGAAAGCGGATTCACCGGCAGGATGATGGCCGTCATCGGCGTGGCAGCCGCGCCGGCGAAGCTCGCAAAAGCCGACGCCCGATAGAGGTAGTTTGGGCGGTCCGCGCGCACTGCGGTAGGCTTGGTCGATGAGGTCATTGCAATGAAGTTTGAGATGGACAAGACTCCTACCCGTCAGGTCTACAACCTGCTGATCGGATTGGTGGCCCCGAGGCCCATCGCATGGGTCACCAGTATGGATGAAAATGGCCGC
This sequence comes from uncultured Granulicella sp., assembly GCA_903932155.1. GTDB lineage: Bacteria > Acidobacteriota > Terriglobia > Terriglobales > Acidobacteriaceae > Edaphobacter. The sequence goes on from CAIZFH010000311.1 coordinate 8,954, forward strand.
CTGAATGCCGCGCCTTTCAGCGCCTACAACTACCTCTGTACCGATCCGCCCATCGTAGGCATGGGAGTGACAAACCGCCCGGGTCGCGCAGCCATCCCCAAGGACACCGCGCGAAACATCCGCCGCACCGGCGAGTTCGTCATCAACGTGGTGACGGAAGACCTGATCGAGAAGATGAATATCTGCGCCACCGACTTCCCCGCCGAGGTCAGCGAGCTGGAGATGGCCGGCCTGACCACCGCGCCCTCTTCCGTCGTCAAAGTCCCGCGAATTGCCGAGGCCCACGCCGCACTCGAATGCAAGGAATTCACCAGCATGGAGATTGGCCGCTCACGCATCATACTTGGCCGCGTGGTTGCAATGTACGTCGAAGACCGCTTCGTCGTGCCGGAGCACGAAGGCGCAGGCCCCTACATCCTTTCCGAAGAGTTGCACGCCATGGGTCGAATGAACGGCCTGGGCAACTACGTCCACACCCGCGACAGCTTCCTCACCGTCCCGCGCATCTCCTTCGAGGAATGGCAAAAGGGCAAACGCTGACGTAGCTAATTCTCCGAAACCAAGCCTGGTGCCGACCAACGGGAGGGTCACGCGAAGCATTAAAAGGGCGTGTGAACGCCCTACTCCAGATACCGCTTGATCCAAGGATCGTCCGAGTGGACCAGTTCCTCCGTAGTACCATGAAAGACAATCTTCCCCTCGTTCAGCACCAGGAACTTCATGCCTGGGTCGATGCCGTGGTTTGGCCCGTCCTTTGCAATGGGCTGCATCCCGCCGGTCGACACGTCGAAGCGGTGCGTCGCCAGCATAAACGCGTCCTGCAAACGATGCGTCACCACCAGCGAGGTGGTATGCGAGACGTCGCGCTGCTTCATCACAAGTTCGATAATCGTGGTCGATGTAATCGGATCCAGCCCGCCGGTCGGCGAATCGTAAAGAATCAGGTCGGGATTGCTGATGATGGCGCGCGCTATGGATACGCGGCGGCGCATCCCACCGGAAAGCTCCGACGGAAACTTGTCGATCGCAGTCTCCAGCTCGACGAACTTCAGCGCCTCCACCACGCGTTTGTGCGCTTCTTCCTCCGGCACTTGCTCTTCGTGCAGCCGGTAGGCGACGTTGTCCTCCACGTTCAGCGAATCGAAGAGCGCCGACTCCTGAAACACCATGCCGATGCGCGCGCGCATTGCATACATCTCTCGCCGCCGCAGCTTGTTGATGTCCTCGCCGAAGACGCAAATCGTGCCAGAGTCGGGCTTCAGCAGCCCGTTCGCCAGCTTCAGCAGCACAGACTTGCCACAACCCGCCGGCCCCAGCAGGATCAGCGTCTGTCCGCGCTCCACTGCGAAGGAAATACCCTGCAACACCGGCTTGACGTCAAAGCTGATCGAGACATTATCAAATTGCACGACTGGAGTCTTACCGTCAGTCGGCTCCATGGTTGCAACATCGGAGTTGGGAAGGTCGTCAGGCATAGGCTCGCTCAACTGCCAAAGATGCCGATCATCAGGCGGGTAACAATGAAGTCGACGACGATAATAAACACTGACGACACAACCACGGCCTGCGTGGTGGCGCGGCCCACGCCTTGCGTCCCGCCCGTGGTCCTCATCCCGAAGAAGCAGCCCACCGTGGCTATGATGAAGCCGGAAAAAATTGGCTTGGTTAGGCCCTGAACCACATCACCATGCACCAGGCTGGTATAGGAGCTGTGCAGGTAGGAACTGGCATTCAGTCCCAACATATTCACCGCCACCAGTGTGCCCCCGGCAATACCGGCCGTATCGGCGATGATGGTGAGGAAGAAGAGCATAAAGATAGTGGCAATAAGCCGCGGGGTCACTAGTTTGCGGACAGGGTCGGTGCCAAGCGCGCGCATCGCGTCAATCTGTTCGGTCACCTTCATCGATCCCAGTTCGCTGGCCATGCCCGCAGCGTTACGCCCGGAGACCATCAGCCCGGTCAGTACTGGGCCCAGTTCCTTCACCATGGAGAGCGCCACCAGCGAGCCGGTCATGCTCACTGCGCCGAACTCCTTCAGCGCGGTCACGGACTGTAGTGCCAGCACGCATCCGGTGAAGAAGCCACTCAGGATGATGATGGGCATGGAGCCCGCCCCGATGGAGTCCATCTGGGTATAGATGTCGGCCCAGTAGCGTGGCCGGGTGAAGATGTCGGCAATCGCCCGGCCCGACAGAATGGAGTACTCCTGCACGGCGGCAACCTGCTGCTTGATAAACACATCTGGCGACAAAATGGACATATCTTCTGTGGCTCAGGTTATCAGATGCAGGAACCGTTCGCCGCGTGAAGTTCTTTCCGCGTCACTCTGAGACAGGGAAACACACACACTTCCCCGTGGCCTCCAAACCATCGAAAGTGAGAAGATGGAGGGATGATTTCTGAGCATCCGGCGGAGACGATGTTGGCGGCGGTGTTGTATGGCAGCGAAGACCTGCGCATGGAGCAGGTTCCCGTTCCGCGGATCGGCGCGGGCGAGCTGCTGCTGCGCGTGGGCGCGGCCCTCACCTGCGGCACCGACCTCAAGGTCTACCGGCGCGGCTACCACGCCATGATGCTGAAGCCGCCGGTGGTCTTTGGCCACGAGTTGGCCGGCGTAGTGACCGAGGTGGGCGAAGGAGTAACCAAGTTCCGTGTGGGTGACCGCGTTCTGCCGCTAAACTCCGCGCCCTGCGACGCCTGTTACTTCTGTCGTCATGGCCAGCAGAATCTTTGCGAACACCTGCTCTTCAACAATGGAGCGTATGCCCAGTACATGCGCATTCCGGCGCGCATCGTGGAGAAAAACACACTCCTTGTGCCGGGCCATGTTCCGCTGGAGCATGCCGCGCTCACCGAGCCGCTGGCCTGCGTCGTTCTTGGACTGGAGGCTTGCGGCGCGCGCGCGGGCGACACCATGGTCGTAATCGGTGCCGGGCCGATTGGCTTGATGTTCGTTCATGCCGCAAGTCTGGCCGGAGTGCGCGTCATCTCCGTGGTCAAGCGCGAGGACCAGGTCGCAGCGGCTCACCACTTTGGCGCAACCGACGTAGTGCGCATCACCGAGGGGCAGGACACCGTAGCCGCGGTTCGCGAGCTGACCGGCGATTCCCGTGGCGCGGACGTCGTCATCGAGGCCGTGGCCCGGCCCGCCACATGGGAGTGGGCCGTTGGAATGGTGCGCAAGGGTGGCTTGGTGAACTTCTTCGGTGGCCCGCCCAGCGGCACCGTCGTCGGCCTGGACACCAACCGGCTGCACTACGGCGACATCACACTGAAGGCCACCTTCCACCTCACTCCCGCCACAGCGCGCACAGCCTTCGGTCTGATCACCAGCGGTCAGTTTCACTCCTCCGAGTTCATCACCCGCACCGCCGCTCTTGCCGAGGTTCCCGCAGTCTTCCAGCGCATGATGACGCGCGGCTGCAACAACGTCCGCGACATCAAGACCGCCATCTTTCCTAATATAAACGGGACCGGGCAATGAACGAGATCTCGACAGCGTCCGGCGATACCCTCGCGCCCGACTCGCTGGCCGGTGCGCCTGCGGACTACCTGACGCCAGAAGACCGACCCACGTTGGACGAGGCGCTTGCCTGGTGCCATCAACTTGCCGCCACGCACTACGAAAACTTCCACGTTGCCACATTCTTCCTGCCACAGCGCCTGCGTCCACACTTCGATAGTCTCTATGCCTATTGTCGCGTGGCAGATGACCTCGGGGACGAAGTAGGCGACTCAGCAACCGCGCTGCGCCTGCTGGGTACCTGGGGCGGAATGCTCGACCAGTGTTACGACACGCCCGATCAATCGCACCACCCTGTCTTCGTCGCGCTGCGCGAGACAATCGTCGCCTGCGACCTGCCGCGCGAACTCTTCCACGATCTGCTGTGCGCCTTCCGTGTGGACCAGGTAAAGACCCGCTACGACACCTGGGACGAGGCAGTGGAATACTCGCGCTACTCGGCCAACCCCGTGGGCCGGCTTGTGCTGATGATCTGCGGCTATCGCGACGAGGTGCGCGCCCTCCTCTCCGATAAAATATGCACCGCCCTGCAACTCGCCAACTTCTGGCAGGATGCGGTGCGCGACTCGACGATTGGGCGCCGCTACATTCCCACCGAGTACATGGAACACTTTGGAGTGGTCGAAGGCCAGATCGAAGGCCGCGTCTTTACCCCGGAGTTCCGCGCCATGATGAGCGATCTGGTCGAGTACACGCGTCAGATTCTGCATGAGGGCTCTGCTCTCTGCGTCACCGTGGACGACGAGCTAAGAACCACCCTGGAACTCTTTTGCAAGGGTGGCATGGCGATCCTGGATGGTATAGAAGCGCAGGACTTCGATGTGCTCCGCGGACGACCCGTGGTGACGCGGCGAAAGAAGCTCATGCTGCTCGCCGGTGCCTTGCTGGGCAAGTTGCAAGCAGGGCGCGCTGGAGGCCGAAGCGGCACGAGCGCAGCCAGCAGTGAGGTCATGGATGCACACACGACTGCGGCGTATCGCTACTGTCGGCAGGTGGCGAGACGCGAGGCCAAGAACTTCTACTGGGCCTTTCGTGTTTTGCCCCGGCCCAAGAGCGACGCCATGTGCGCCGTGTATGCCTTCATGCGCCGTGCGGACGACATCGCGGATGACGAATCAAAGCCTATCGATAAGCGCCGCGCCGAGATGAAGTCCTGGCTGGAAGCATGGCGCGCCTCTCGCAATTCCGCCTCTGCTAAACCTTTCAATCGCGCCGCATCCGGGCACCTCATCTTCCTTGCGCTCAACCATACCCAGCACCAATTCAATATCCCCGATTCCCTTCTCGAAGAGCTCGTCGCCGGAACCACGATGGACCTGGAGCCGCGCACCGGGAGCCTCGACTCCATCCAGACCTATGCAACCTTCGACGATCTCTATCACTACTGCTATCTCGTCGCCTCGGTCGTCGGTCTGGTCTGCATCCGCATCTTCGGCTACAGCGACGCGCGAGCGGAGTTGCTGGCCGAAGAGACGGGCGTGGCCTTTCAGTTGACCAACATCCTGCGCGACGTGAAAGAAGATGTGCAGCGTGGCCGTATCTACCTGCCACTCGATTTGTTGACGGAGTTCGACACGACGGTGGAAGGTTTGCAAGAACTGTCCACCGGTCGAACGATGACCGAACGCGAGCGCGCAATGTTCGCCACCCTGGCCATCCGCGCGGAAAAATACTATGTCGCCGCGGGCAAGCTGACTCCCCTGCTGGATCGCGATAGCCGCGCCGCAATGTGGGTGCTGGTGACCATCTATCATCGCCTGCTGCAACGCATCGCAGACCGCAAGATGGAGGTCTTTGGCGAGCGCGTGGCACTCTCCACTGCCGAGAAACTCGGTGTTCTTGTATGCGGAGCTGCAATGTCAGTATGGAATAGAGTGGTCAAGTGATGCGAGCCTCTGACATGCACCGGCGTGCCTCCGACGCCAGTCCAGCCGATGTTGTGGTGGTGGGCGCGGGAGTAGCAGGACTGGCCGCCGCGGTGGCGCTGGCCCGCGATGGGGCATCCGTAACACTGCTGGAGCGGCGAGCCTTTGCCGGCGGTCGCGCTTACTCCTATCCGCATCCCGCGTTGGGAGAGACCATCGATTCGCAACACGTCATCCTCGGCTGCTGCACCAACTTCATCGACCTCATCGATCAGGCAGATGCAGCGTGGTCCATCCGCTGGTACGACGAGCTTTGTTTTCTTGAACCAGGTGGCAGCCGCAGTTGTATCCGCCCCAGCCACCTGCCCGCGCCCCTGCACCAGGCCCTCAGCTTCTTGCGCGCGCCCATGTTAGGCCTGCGAGATAAGGCCGCCATCGCATTCGGAATGGCACATTTTTTGTGTGGCGCTCCCCACAATGATCGCGAGAGCTTCGCCGCATGGCTCAAGCGCACCGGACAGACCGAGCGCGCCATCCGCCATTTCTGGGAGCCGGTAATCACTGGAGCGTTGAACGACAGTCTGGACAAGTGCTCCACCAAGTACGCAGCCAAAGTCTTCCACGAATCTTTTCTGCGCTCGCCCCAGGCAGGACGCATGGGTATTCCCGCCAAGCCGATGAGCGAGTTCTTCGAGCCTGTAGTCAAGCTGGCGCGCCGCCTGGGTGTCGATGTGCAGATGAATACCGCCGTAGATGCCATTGAGCGCACCACACAAGGTCGATGGAAGCTCCGCACCGGCGCGGGTGAGATGGAGACCGGAGCTGTAGTTCTTGCCACCGACTTCCGCCATACCGAGCGACTGCTGAACACCTTCGTCAATGCCACTGCCGCGCCCGGCGCACACAAGCCCTTCGTGCCCAGGCTCTTCGATTTCGATCGCTTCGTGGCCGCGCCCATCACCACCATCCACCTCTGGTTCGACCGCGAGGTCTGCGACCTGGACTGCGCCGCTCTGCTGGACACGCGCATCCAGTGGGTCTTCGCCAAGTCGCGTATTCGCGGCTGGGATGCCGCGCGCGGCAGCTACCTGGAGCTGGTCATCAGCGCCTCTTGGCCGGAGATTCCCATGAGCCGCGAGCAGATCCTCGCCTCTGCGCTGGCAGAACTGGCACGCTTCTTCCCCGAAGCCGCCCGCGCAACCTTGCTCAAGTCTGCCGTGCTCAAGGAGGCGCGCGCCACCTTCTCCGTCACCCCAGGGCTGGACGCCTTCCGCCCACCGCAAACCATCCCCTGGCCTCACCTGTACGTCGCAGGAGATTGGACCGCAACCGACTGGCCCTCCACCATGGAAGGAGCCGTCCGCAGCGGACGCCTCGCCGCCGGAGCACTCGCCGGCGACCGCACACAGTTCCTCTCCCCCGAATCCCCAGCCACCGGCCTCATGCGCCTCCTCAGCCGCAACCAGTAGCAACACCCATCGCGATAAGGTTGCGATGAATGGGGTACCCTGTCGAGCAGAAGCTCTACACTCAATGGTACAGAAATTCTTTGATACTACTTCCCGAGGACCACATATGGCGCATGCCCATAATTTCAACACGATGAATGAAACAGACGTTCGGGAAACCATCGTGAGGCCACTCATTGAGCGACTCGGCTATCGACACGGCACTGATGCCAACATCGTCACGGAAAAGACGCTTCGCTACGAAAAGGCCTTCTTGGGACGCAAGAATCCGAAAAAAGATCCACCACTCGTTGGGAGGGCGGACTACATTTGCGAGGTAGTCTCCTTTGGGCGCTGGGTGGTGGAAGTAAAGGCGCCAGCCGAGTCGGTCTCGCAGGACGCGGTCGAACAAGCTCACACGTATGCGAGCCATCCTGAAATAGCAGCTACCTTTTTCCTCGTCACCAACGGTCGCACTTTCCAGCTATACGAAACCTCAAAGTTGTTGGAACCCGCACTTGCGTGGGAATACGAAGCTGAGGACGACAACTGGCTTCGACTTTTCAATCTGTTGAGTCCTGACGCCTTCAGAAAGAGGGCGCGACTCACTTTGGTTGATCCCGGCATGCCGCTGGGAATAGGACTGGCCTCCCGGTTGCGGATCATCGGAGGAACGGTCACTTACGAGGAACACATAGGAAACCATCCTTTTCTACAAGCAGATTCACTCAATGGGATGGCCTTGCCGGTCGTGGGAGGCTACGTAACTCGTGGGGATGACAGGCGGATCGTTGGCCACTTGAAGATGGCGAAAGTAGCCGGGGGTCCGTTCGACTTCAATAAAATGCTTGGTGTTTCCGATGAATATGACTTCTACACCGCTGCCGACTACATCTCGGTTGATGCTGAACGGCCAAGCATTTTTCAAAATTGGGTTAGAAACGTCGTCCCTTTCGGAACGCACATGAGTATTCCGGGGCTCGGCAACTTTCCTCTGCCGATGGAGATCTCATCGACCGCCTTCACTGAGGCGGTCGGCTACGTCCATGACGATAAATTTGTTGGTGTCATGCGGCTGGAGTTGAGCTTTTCTTTCACAAAGGTCACATCACAGGCGAGGATGGTATTAGCTTCCCGGTACGGAGATATACCAGAAGTGGCGGGGATCACCGGCTCGGGACGCTTCGAGATAGAACTGCAATCTGATCTATGACGCCTTACGCCGCGTGCCCCATTCATGCTGTTTCATCGCATGGGTGGGGTCCGAACCGCTACCGCACATATTCCCTTCGGTACGCGTTGTCCCAGCGGTATACTCCCACTATGGCCATCACACTCGATCCCGGAACCGAAGAGCGCATCCAGCGTGAGTTCGCGCGTGGCCACTACGGCTCGCCCGCCGAGGTCATCGCCCAGGCGCTCGACCTCTTGCAGGCCGAGGAAGAGTGGCTGGAGCGAAGCAAGTCCGCCCTCAACGCCCGCCTGCAAGAGAGCATGGTCCAGATCGACCGTGGCGAAGGCATTCCCGGCGACCGCCTGCTCGAAGTCCTCGCCCAACGCCGCGCGGCCCAGAACAGCAATTCGTGAAGTCCTTCGTCGTCTCTCCCAACGCCGCCGACGACTTGAACAGCATCTGGCTCTATCTGGCCGAGAACGCCAGCGAAGAGATCGCCGATCAGACGCTCCAACGTCTCGCCCGTAGCTTCGCCGACCTCGCCGAGACGCCCATCCTCGGTCATCGCCGCACTGATCTGACCAGCCTTCCACTCCACTTCTTTTACGTTCGTCCCTACATGATCATCTACCAGAATGACCGCTCGCCACTGCCCATCCACGCAGTCCTGCACGCCGCGCGTGACGTGCAAAAGCTTCTCCGCGACCGCCCAACTTAGCGCGCGAATCCCCTTGACAGCGGCGGTATAATAAATACAGGGGCAAGCATCTGCCTGTGTCGTGCCGGAATGGTATCTGGCCGGACCTGAAGCAGACCAAAGCGCACACCAAAAGGAATCCCATGAACGTGAGAAGGTCCGTGTATCCACTCTGCCGTCACACCAAGAACGATGGCCGCCTATGCAATTCGCCTGCCTGCGGCCCCAGCCTCTTCTGCTACTTCCACAAGAAGCAGCATCATATCCGCCGAACCCCGCCCGTCGACCCCGGGCCGACCACCAACCCGCATGTCCTCCATCCCTTGCGCAATGCGACTTCCATCCTGCACGCGCTCGCCATGGTCGTCTCCGGCCTCGGCAACGGCCAGTTAGGCCCCGCCCAGGCTGGCAGAATGATCTACGCGCTCCAGTTGGCCAGAACCAACCCACGCAAAAGATGAATGGAATCAGGATTTTAGCCATAAGTGATTATAGATGGTTGATCTTACAGATACTTCCGGGGGCCAACTCATACGTTCCAGGCCACTTCAATCCAAAATACCCCGGGGAGGGGGGAGGGGGGGTACCACACAACGTCTACGCGCTCTCAACCAGGTCGCAAGCTAGCCGCTGTCAGCCTTTGTCGCATCTACAGGAGTAAGGTAGCTTGGAAATATGAGTGATACGCAGAATAAGCCTGCCAAAATCGTCAATACAGCTTTGACCAAAAGACGGTTGGTATTAGTAGCTGTAGCCGCCGTGATACTGGTGGTTTGCCTTGCGGCAAGCTACTGGACGCGCGGCTCCATGGCAAATAAAGCATCCACAAAGGGGCATACGGGATTGGTGGACCAGCAGCCGTGGCAAACGGCTTCATCGCTGGCCGATCTGGCCGTATCGGCCGAGGAGAAGCAGTACGCGCGAGAAGCAGAGCGGCTGGCGGACCACGAGGTCGATCAGGCGTTTGCCATGGCACTCCGCCAGGCAGCTATGGAGACGACGGTTCTCACCGGTCCGGCGCTGGATATCCAGAAGAAGATCGCCGTACTGGCCGATCAGGTGAAGGAGGACCAGGCGACTGTAGACGGACTGACCGCACAGATTGCGGCGAAACATGGCAGTGCGGAAGCGGCCTCGCTGGCGGACGATCTGGATGTGGCCAAGGCGCAGTTGCAACTCGACACCGATGAAAGGAACGACGCCAGCGATGACCTGGACCGCGCCAGTGGCGACAAGCAGTCCCGGATTCAGCAGGAGTTGACCGCGCGCGAGGCGTCCATGCAGAAGTACGACTCGCAGGCCAACAGCGCAGGCGAGCCGGCAGCCGTTTCGGTGAAGCGCTATGGAACTCTGGCGGGACGCATTGGCGGATGGATCGATCAGAGAAGCCGCATGAGTTCCCTGCAGCAGGCGCAAGCTCAAACAGACGCGGATATTGCATCGCTGACGGCGCAACATTCGGCCCTGGATGCGCAGTCCAGCGCGATAACGGCGAATATCAGGAATGAGACCGCTGAGGTTGCCGGCCCGGACGCCAAGAGCAAGCTGGCAGGCATGGCGCATGCGCACAGTCTGGTGCAGATTCACTCCATCCTGGAAGATAGGCTGGACACGGAGAAGCAGCTCTCCGCCGTGTACGCCAAGTGGAGTGCCCAGGTCGCTTTGCAGCACCGCACGGTTCGCCATCTGGCATTGCAATCGATGGTGTGGATTGCGGCCCTCATTATGGGCGCTGTATTGCTGTGGTGGCTGATGCAGATGTTGATGGACCGCGCGGCAGGAAGTGCCTCGGTGGATAGGCGCAGCATACACACGCTGCGCACAGTTGTCAGCCTTTCCATTCAGGTGGCCACCTTGGTGCTGGTGCTGCTGATGGTCTTCGGCGCGCCCAACCAGATGCCGACCATCCTGGGACTGGGAGCGGCAGGCCTGACCGTGGTCTTTCAGGACTTCATCCTCGCCTTCTTCGGCTGGTTTGTCCTCATGGGGCCCAACGGCATCCGCGTAGGCGATTGGGTGGAGATCAACGGCGTCGGCGGCGAAGTCGTGGAGGTTGGGCTCTTCCGTACATCTATGCTGGAGACCGGCAACTGGACAGACAAGGGGCATCCCACAGGACGCCGCGTCAGGTTCATGAACAGCTTTGCCGTCACCGGTCAGTTCTTCAACTTCTCCACCGTGGGTCAGTGGATGTGGGACGAGATCAATGTGAATGTGCCTGCCAGCGAGGGGACGTACCAGACGGTGGAGGATATTCACAAAGCGGTCCTGCAACTGACCGAGAAAGATGTGAAGTTGGCAGAGGCGGAGTGGAAGAGCTCGGACAGGCAACATGCCCTCGGACAGTTCTCGGCTGCACCGTCCGTCAACATGCGCCCCGCAGCCTCAGGAATCGACATTCTGGTGCGCTATGTGACACGCGCCGGTGATCGCTTTGAAACTCGAAACCGGCTGAATCAGGCGGTGATCGAGCTGCTGCATAAACCCGCAGACGCCGCAATTCATAAGTAGGAAGGTGGACGTATCGCACCTAAATCGAATGGGTCGGATTGTACCTACGCGTTCTCGCCCTTGGCAGAGGCCAGCTTCTCTTCCGCGCGACGCGTCACGATATTCGCGTATTCGTACTTCGAGGGATCGTCGCCAGCCTCATGCCACAGCTTCTCGCCCAGTACCAACTCCTGCTTGGCCTCGTTGGTGTCGATCTCGTTGGGATGCATCGCAGTCTCGGCCAGAATCGTCACTCGCTCAGGAAGCACCTCGACAAAGCCTCCAGCGACGAAGTAGATCTGGTCGCCTGATGTTCCGCCATGAAGCCGCACCTCGCCCGCGCCCAGCTCCGACAGCAACGGAGCCGCGCCGTAAAGCGTCTCCAGATAGCCCGCGCTCGACGGCAGCTCCACCGATACCGCCGTGGCATCCAGCAGCAGCCGGTCCGGACTCACCAGCCGCACCGTCAACAATCCCGAATTTGCACCCGCGTCCGCCATAGCGCCTTTACTCACCACTCACAACTCACTACTGTTCTTATGCCATCTGCTTCATCTTCTCCGCGGCTGCCAGCACGTCTTCAATGCCGCCCTTCAGATAGAACGCCTGCTCCGGAATCGCATCGTGCTTGCCCTCGATGATCTCCTTGAAGCTGCGCACTGTGTCCGCAACCTTGACGTACGCGCCGGGAATACCGGTGAAGACCTCGGCCACATGGAAGGGTTGGGAGAGGAAGCGCTGGACTTTACGAGCCCGTGCGACGGTGGTCTTGTCCTCTTCCGAGAGTTCGTCGATGCCCAGGATCGCGATGATATCCTGCAGGTCCTTGTAGCGCTGCAGAATCCTCTTTACTCCCTGCGCCACATCGTAGTGCTCCTGACCAACGATGCGCGGCGACAGAATGCGCGAGGTCGATGCCAGCGGATCGACCGCCGGATAGATTCCCAGCTCCGAAAGCGGCCGCGATAGCACGGTGGTAGCGTCCAGATGGGCGAAGGTCGTCGCCGGGGCAGGATCGGTAAGGTCATCGGCAGGCACATAAACCGCCTGTACAGACGTGACGGAGCCCTTGCGTGTGGAGGTAATGCGCTCCTGCAGTTCGCCCATCTCGGTTGCCAGGTTCGGCTGGTAGCCTACCGCGGACGGCATGCGCCCCAACAGTGTGGAGACCTCCGAACCAGCTTGTGTGAAGCGGAAGATATTGTCGATGAAGAGCAGCGTGTCCGCTCCCTCGTAGTCGCGGAAGTGCTCAGCAACCGTAAGGCCGGTAAGCGCAACCCGCAAGCGCGCCCCCGGAGGCTCGGTCATCTGGCCATAGATCAGGGTCGCCTTGCTCTTGGAAAAGTCCTTTAGATCGATGACGCCCGACTCCTGGAACTCGACCCACAGGTCGTTGCCCTCGCGCGTGCGCTCGCCAACTCCGGCGAATACCGAGAAGCCGCCGTGGTTGCTGGCGACATTGTTGATCAGCTCCTGGATAACGACCGTCTTGCCCACGCCCGCGCCGCCGAAGAGGCCGATCTTGCCACCCTTCAGGAACGGCTGGATCAGGTCGATCACCTTGATGCCGGTCTCAAACATCTCCTCGCTCGTGGACTGCTCGTCAAAGGCAGGCGCCTGGCGATGGATCGGCATGTGGAATTCCGAAGTGATTGGGCCAAGCTCATCGACTGGCTGGCCGAGCACATTCATCACGCGGCCCAGGGTTCCGCGACCAACGGGAATTGTAATCCCAGCGCCAGTATCGATCGCCTTCATGCCGCGCACCATTCCATCGGTCGTCGTCATGGCGACGCAGCGCACGCGTCCCTCGCCCAGGTGCTGTTGCACCTCTACGATAACGTCCAGCGGCTGAGGCACAACAAAGCCTTCGCTGACAATGCGCAGCGCCTGATAGATCGGCGGCATGACCTTCTCTTCGAACTGAACATCAACGGCCGGTCCGCTGACGGAAATCACGTGTCCAC
>CAIZFH010000312.1 GCA_903932155.1 uncultured Granulicella sp.
GGCCAGGAAACATCCGGCGGCTCGCGAGTACGCTCGCCCCACCCACTTGAGAGTGCCTCGCCAAACGCCCCCTTTCTCACCCCCGCCCAATACGCCACGCTTCTCCGCCAGATGCTCGACTACTACATCGAGCACCGCCGGGAACTCGCCGTTTCCTCGCTCGACCAGATGTGCCAGGGCTTCGGCTGCGGCGAGGGCAAGGTCTGCACCTTCCGGGATTGCCTGGGCATGTTCCTGGCGATTGATCCCAACGGCGGCATCTATCCCTGCCAACGGTTTTGCGGCCAACCGCAGCACCGCTTGGGCGCGCTCCATGACCAACCCACGCTAGCTGAACTCTTCTCCAGCCCCACCGCCCTACGGATGGCCGCGCGGCAGAAAGAAGTGCGCCAAGCCTGTGACGGCTGTGCCCATTTGGAATACTGCCGCGGCGGCTGCCCCTACAACGCCTGGGCGAACGAACCGGTAGGGACCGATTCCACTCGGTCCCCATCTCGCCCCAGAGAAGAATGGGACGGAGTGGAATCCGTCCCTACCAAACCCATTCCGCCATCCTGTAGGAGTCGAGGTGACGAGACTCAATTCTTGAGGAAATCACAGACGATCCAGGAACCTCGTAGCGCGGCCGTCCCGGCTGCGGGTTCGGGCGGCGTCTCGCCGCGCGAACCGGTCTGGGGCGAGACGCCTCCAGAACCCGCCGGCGAGGACGCCCGCGCTACGATCTCTGGCCAGTCCCAGCCTCAGCCGCCCGACCATCCGTCAGAGTCTCCTCACGTCATCTCCTACAACTCCGTTGATCCCTACTGCGAAGCCTATCGCGCGACCTTCGACTACATCCAGCGGCGGGTGACGGAGGAAATGGCCCGCGAGGAGAACATCAACGCCATCGCCGACCGGCCTTGGGATGGACGCGGCCACCCGCTCCTCCGCCGAGGCCCGCTGATCGAACTCGTCCGCGAAGGCCCGCATCCCAGCCAGGTGGCCCGCACCGCCAAACGCATCATTGCCGCCGTGGAACTCGCCAAAGGACCGGACATCCCCACCGTGGGGACGCGCCTGGTCCAGATGGGGATTTGCCGCACCCAGCAATCCGCCGAAGCCTCCCTCCACCACCTCTGGCAGCAACTCCATCCCGACAAAGTCCGGCTCAACAACCTCTACCTCCACGTCACCTTCAACTGCCAACTCCGCTGCACCCACTGCTACGCCTCTGCGGGGGGAGACGGACGGAGTAATGGAGCATTGGAGCACTGGAGTGATGGGAAACAGTCCCCTGCCGATCCATCACTCCACCCCTCCACAACTCCATCACTCCATTCCCGTGAGATGCCCATCCCCGCGCTCGAAAAACTCCTCCACGAAGCCAAGGAATGCGGCTTCCGCCAGGTCATCATCACCGGCGGCGAACCGCTGATCCACTCCCAGCGCGACGCCATGCTGGACATGCTGGCGCAAGCCCGCACTTGGACTGCCCCGATGAACCTCGTCCTCCGCACCAACTTCGCGCTGCCGCTGGCCGAAGACGACCTGCGCCGCATTGCCGCCGCCTTCGATCAAGTGGTGGCCAGCGTGGACGGCAGCGAGCCAACCCACGACGCCCGCCGTGGCCCCGGCACCTACGCCGCCACCGTCCGCAATCTCGAAGCCTACGCCGCGCTCTCCCAGAACTCCCTCTCCCATCGGATGGGAGAGGGCCAGGGTGAGGGATTCCCGAAGAATTCGCGCTTTGCCCCCCTGAACCAGGCTGGTAGGGCGAGCGTACTCGCGAGCCGGGGGCGGACGCAGGCGGCGGCTCGCGGGGACGCTCGCCCCACCAACACGGTCGAAGGTGAGGAACAACCTCCCACTTTGGCCGCCCAGAGTGGCCATGAACCGGGAGCGCCGACATTTTTGTCGGCGTGTCCCA
>CAIZFH010000313.1 GCA_903932155.1 uncultured Granulicella sp.
CCTCACACATGAGTCGAATGTATCTTAATGCTATTCGAAACGATCCGGTACATAGGCGCAGTACTGTACCCAAACCGAATTTCCGGACCATGTATAGAATGCGGTTGCTCCACAGATTAATATATAGGTTTGACTTGAGCACCTCGTAATAGTAGCGGCGCAAACTCATTCGTAAAGGGCGGATGGTGACCTGCGAAAAGCTCCATTTCCCGTAATCGTTACGCGGAAACAGCAGACGGTGCTCATACTTCTCATAGAAGGGAATCCGCAGGAACGGAGTTAGCGGCGACATGGAGGCCACCTCCGGACGGAGTGAGCGCAAATACCGACGGAACCGCTTAAAGTCTGCTCTGTCCCAGTCGGGGTGTAAGATGAAGGACGCCCACGCGTCAACTCCAAGCGCGCGAAGTATTGCGGCTGCCGCGAGGTTGTCGTCCGGCGAAGACCGTTTGTGATACTGGTCAAGATCTTGTGCACTAAAACTCTCGTAACCGATTAGAACTGCCCGTAAGCCATTACGTGCGAACCTAGCGACAGCCTCGCGGTTGGTAAGCACTGCCCGCACGCTTCCGTAACACATGAAATTCTTTTTGATACCGTTCGTTTCCAGTCTTGAGCACAATTCGTTAAGCCGCGTGCCATCATGGAGGAGATCATTGTCGAATATCATGATGCTTGATTCATTAATGGAGCTGATCTGCTGTATGACAGCATCCATCGGTTGAGGTTTTTCCTTTCCACCTTCAAGGCGCCAGCGGAAACAAAAAGCACAGTGCTGTCGGCAGCCCTGTGAGGTCTGCATGATTGCACAGGGTTTGTACCCAAAGTAGCTATAGTGTGCGCGGTAAGCTGTGGTTGATGATCGGTCAGGCACGAGATACTCGTTGGTGCCTTCAACTTCATTCGAGGCAAATCCCCGCGAGCGGCTCCGGATTCCATTCAGGATAGGGATCTCCAAACCAGACTGGAGAATTTCAAAGAAGGTCATGAGGTTTGCGCTGGTAGTATATTCAAAGATGTGATCAATGCATGGGTTGTCGAAGGCTTCAGGAGCCATAAATGCCTGCGTACCACCGACGATTGTTACAATGGCTGGGAACTGGGCCTTGATTCTCCGAGCCAGATCAAGCACGCTCTGAGTGTCTACGCACAGGGATGTAATCCCGACCGCATCCGGTTGCCATTCCCTGCATACGTCCTCGATGGCAACAGTGTCGATCATTAGGTCAAGTATCCGTACAGTGTGCTTTGTCTTGAGCGCACCATATACGCACTCGAGACCTATGGGTTCTGAAAACATGAATTCACCGAGGGTGATGGCCTGCTTCATTCTAGCGCTGCGCACCAGCAGAAGTTTCATTAAATATTTCCCTTTTTTATTGTTTAAAGAATATTGGGTGCAATGCGTCGTAGGATTTGGCTGCGGTAATAAGCATTGATGCCAAAATAGAAAGCCGCACGCCTACGGCGACGGGCCAGTTTCGGATTAAGCAGTGTACGTCGTAGTATGCTGCGCCATGAGAATACTCGCTGATACAGATCCCAGTAGGCATCGGTGAGTTGGTTCGGGGTGATTAGACGTGGCTTGTGTACAGCCTCTGTGCCGTTATAGCGGTGCAATTCCTCATGGACCAGCCGTCCCTCCTTTTGCATTTGCTTGAAGAAATCCGTGCCTGGAATCGGAGTGAGAATGTAGAACCTCGGTAGCACGACGCCGGAGCGTTCGATGAAGTCGGCTGTTGCTGAAATGCTTTCAAGCGTGTCACCATCACCACCGACTACCATCTCGGTCGATACATCAATACCGACACTCTGAACAGCAGAAATCAATTGCGGATAATCAGCAGGGTCACTCCAGCCCTTATTCATGGCAACGAGGCTTGCTTTCGAAAGGCTCTCGAGTCCAAAGCTCAAAGCGGTGCAGCCGGAATTGGCAATCTCCTGCAGAAGATTAGGCCGTCGTCCGATTTCAATAGAGCACTGGGACATCCATTGCATGCTCATCGGCGCGATTCGACGGCAGAGCAACCGAAGATATTCAGGATCGGAGAAGATGTTGTCGTCAAGGAGTAGGAATTTCCGAAAGCCCAGTTGACGGACCTGCTCAATATCGCGCATAACCTCGTCAGGCTCACGCCGCAGATAGCGACACCGATAAAGGCAATGGATCGAGCAAAAAGAACAGGACATGGGGCAGCCGCGGCCTGCCTGTACGGGCAGAAAATCACCTATTCGTTTGCCAATGACCAACTCAAACCGCGGTGGAGGAGTCGTCAGGTTCGTGAGTTCGCATCGATAAATCTTTTTCAGTCGTTTTTCTACCGCATCGGCCAGGACTTCTGTCCATACTAATTCGGCGTCGCCTACAACCACTGCATCAGCGATGCGAGCCGCTTCTTCTGGCACAAGGCTAGCCATGTAGCCTCCCAGAATGACTGTCTTACCACGTCGCTTGAATTCACGAGCGATATCAAAACTGCGGATGATGCCATGCCCCATGCTGCCAATGCCTACGATGTCCGCATCGGTGCTAAAAGGCACGGATTCGATGGTTTCGAGGCATATCTCCACCTCCCAGTCTGGGGGAGTCAGTGCAGCCAGAAGCGGCATAGCTAAACCGATAAAAAATAACCGCTGTTTTTTAATCGGGTTTCCACACCTGTCATACGGCGAAGGCTGGATGAGGAGAATCTTCTTTTTCATTCGCAAGCTATTTCTCCGCCTTTTTGCTGACGGAGAGGCTGATTATGTAAGTCATTGCTCATCGGCTTAGTTTTTCACATTCTGCATTCTCTTCCTCCTCTTTTATTCTTTGCTTGTACTGTCTTGCCACCTGTAGTGCACCAGCCAGAAGGCGAAGGCTGGCTTTTGGTCCATGACGCCAAACAAGCCGCCAGATCACAGTAGGGCGGAGAGTTATCTGGTTATACAATCTGAGTATTTGCCGATAATATGCGGCTGCGGTCATCCCAGTAGGACTTACAACCAGGTGTGCAAGATCCCATTTTGCATAGTCCGTTCTGGGAATCTTAAGGTGTGCTTTGTTTTCCTTGAAAGGTTCGGTTCCGGGGAGAGGTGTCATTGGTTGAAGGTTTACATAAATCAGCCCCAACTTTCTGAGCCATTGGCACAACCTGTCAAAATCATCTGTAATCCAGTCAAGGCCCAAGATCATTGTCGCGTAGCAGTCCACGCCGTGGCGCGTGAGTATGCGCACAGCCGCTTCATTTGTTGCTACAGTAGTGCGCTTGTTGAATTGCTCAAGATCTTCTGGACGGCAAGATTCCAGTCCAACGATGACCGCCCGGAGCCCTGCGCGCTTGAACTCGGTAATGACATCCTCATTGGAAGCAATAAAGTCAGCGCGCCCGTATATCAAGAAACGCTTCTTGAGCCCCACTGACTGCACTCCATGGCAAAAAGCTAGGACGCGGTTGCGCGAGGAAAGAAAATTGTCGTCAACTATGTAGATATCTTCTTCGGGCAGACTGGCGAGTTCGGCCAAGACATCATTGAGATCGCGGACATAATACGCGCCGCCAGTCACTTCGCGGCAGAAACAGAACGTGCAGTCGTTGGGGCAGCCGAACGAGGTCTTTATCAACGCGCAGGGATCATGAAATAGGTAGTAGTAGCGTGACCGGTAGCGTTCAACCTTTGTGCGATCGGGCCACGGATAACGGAAAGCTGTTTCCGTGTCTGGCCGTGGCCTGTCTGTCTGCCACAGACCGGAAATGTTTTCGGTAGAAGATCCATCCACTAGCGCCCTAACCAACAGGGGGAAGGTGGTCATGGCATTGGCTCTTACGATAAAGTCAACTGCTGGATCGACGAAGTCTTCCGGCACAACTTCCGCATGCACTCCCCCGATGACGGTGCGGCAGGTTGGGACGATGCGGCGGGCTGCTCGACAGTATTCAAGTACGGTTCCAACATGACTAATATAGGCAGTAATTCCAAGCAGGTCTGGCTTGTGCTCGGCGAGAAACGCCTCAATGGGTTTGCTCTCGAGGATCATGTCGACAATCACGGGTTCGTGACCGTGATCTGTGATGGAGGAACACAAGTATTCCAGTTCCAGCGGCTCGCAGATCATGATGTGCTGGAGGCCGATTGTTTCCGGTGAGGGGCGTGGGCGTATGAGGAGGATTTTCATGCGATCACTCCTAGGCTGGTTTATTCCAGACCAGCAGACGCAGGCTTGGTACGATAGGGCTTCGGTTAATCCTTGCCATCTCACAGGGATCTCTGAGCAGAGGACGGGCCCTAGCGCAAAGTTCAGATATGGACTGATAATTGGCAGCAGTGACTGTCAGTTTTACAAAAGCTAGAATCAAGCTGTCGTAGGCGTTTTCTCGGACCGCCTGTGCAAGGAGGAGTGTTCCGCCGGGTTTTAGCCAATGCGCCAGGAGAGTGAAAGCGGCCGGTTGATTGGCCATATATGGTAAGGCATGCGCGCATATTATAGTGTCGTAACAGCCAGGAGGCGCTTCAAAGGTCATGATGTCGGCACAATGCAAGTGTGCTTCCGGATGTTTCTTTCTAGCGCAGTTGATCATGGCTGCGGAGCGGTCTACGCCGGTATAGTCCCAGGTGTTAACACCGGGCGTGCGCTTTAGATCATCGAGCAATTGACCCGTGCCACACCCCATGTCGAGCAAGCGTCCCGGTTTCAGCTTGGCAAGCCGGGTGAGTAACGCCGCCCGTGTTGGTGCGAGTGAAACGCGCTGGACCCAAAGATTGTCGTAATAAGCGGACCAGAAGTCCCAGATGTTTTTGTGACTCATTTTAGAGAATTCTAATAAATAACTGTCGTAGAATACTTCGGCGCAGCGCCGAGTTGTGAAGGAGCGGGCGGAGATGGCTCCATCCGAATAGCACGTAGAAAAACCAACGTGGGAGATTTTCTGGGGGCAGCACCAGATGACATAAATCCCATTTGCGGCAGTCGCGCGTGGTCAGTTTTGACTCGTAGCGTTCCCAGTCGGGGGTTCCTGGAAACGGAGTGAAAATTGACACAGCAACTGCTGACAGTGGGACTGAGGCGATCCAACGGTTCATATTGCGGAATGTCACTATGGTTGCATCTGGCGGAATGATGAAAAGGCCTGTACATGCAATGCCTGCCGCATGCAGGGTTTCCACGCATTGGCGGTTGTCATTAGCGGTCGTGTTCTTTTTGTAATCAGCCAGACATTTGTCATGCACAGCCTCCAGTCCCACGATTACATCCATGACCCCCAGACGGCAGAGGTCGTTCACGATGCCAGACGTGCGGGTGATGTCGGAGGCGCGGGCATAGATAATGAAGCGTTTGTGGATGTTGCGCCGTTCAAGTGCAGCAGCAAGTGAGGCCGCGCGCGAAGAAATGGCAAGGAAAGTGTCGTCTACGAGCCAGATCTTTTCGCAGTCCAGGCTTGCGATTTCATCGGCAACCTCCTCAATAGGGCGCGGAGTGAATTGACCATCATTCAGCAGGCGGCAGGAACAGAAGGAGCAACTGTGGGGGCAACCGCGGGCGCTTTGGACAAGCGCAATCGAGCCGTAGTGGAGGTAGGTGAATAAGTGGCGGTACTTGTAGAAGTGTGAACGATCTGGCAGCGGCAAAAGGGATGGATTTATGTCTGTAGGATCTGGAGGCGGATTGCGGATCCATTCGGTGGCAGTTATTGTCGGATTGTTTTGCCAGGTTCCTGTACAGGTGCCGCCGGACAGACTAAGCAGCCAACGGCTGAAGGTATGTGCGCCGCCGGAGTAGACGATTGCGTCAATATCAGTGTGAAAAAAATCGGATGGATTCAGTTCTGCATGTACTCCGCCAATTATCACTTTTGTGTCCTGACACCATGTTTTGACGGTGCGGGCTGTTGCGAGCATGGCGTCCTTTGCAGGGTAGAAGCCGGTAATGGCTACAACATCGGGCTTGAAATCTGCAAGCACTGAGGAGAAGGGCTTGTTTGGTACCATGGAATCATGGATGTGCCAGGTATGTCCGAGTTTAGCTGCAACGGCGGCAAGATACTCAAGATCAAGCGGTTCTGTGACCAAATGGGCTGCAAACGTCAGGCCAGTGGCATAGGGTGGTCGCACCAGGAGGATATTCAGTTTAGTTGTGGAAGACACGTGGCATCTCCAGCGGGATTTCGTAGCTCAGCGATCTGCTTGTCCGTCGGAGGATCCATCGGGCAAGTGGTGAGGGATGTGTGGCATGTAAATAAAGCGGCATCATTTTAGCGCCAAGTCGGAGTTTGCTGATGCCTGCTGTCTGCCCTAGGTCAATCTCGCGGCAACCGGATTCTATTCCTAGCCGGATGATATACAGGAGCATATTCAAGTATGTATCGTTGGATTTCAACTTGGAATAGTCAAGGCCGCCAAAGAGAAAGAGCAGGCGGTCGCCCTGTCGTAAGGTCTGGACAAATCCTGCTGGCGCGGGGCCATCGCGAAAAACAGTTATTACCAGGTAGCTACCCAATACAGGGGCCGCCTTAACTTTGTTGGCAATTTAATCTAGGGTACTACCATGAGAATTGGTCAAGAACCTGAAGTTTAATCATGCATTAATCCCGCCGCATTCTGAAGTAAGATTAATTGTTTTCGCCGCGTAACCGTAGATTCTAGTCTTAACCGCGATTATCCATACCAGGTTCGTCGGTTACGCAAA
>CAIZFH010000314.1 GCA_903932155.1 uncultured Granulicella sp.
GAGGCGGAGTCAAACCACCAATCAGTATAAGGGATGTGTGTCCATTCTGCTGAAATAGAAGGTACCGCAAAACAAATAATGCAGAGAACAATGGCAATTTGGACAGATTTCATAGTGATCCCTCAGTTTTTATTGGGGGTATGGGTGGGGGGCACCTTACCATATATCCTCAGTGTTTTAAAGAGAGATAATTTAGGTCGCCGGGCCGGGCTTTAGCGCGGCGTGTGCCGGCGTACAGGCCTTTGAGGGTAGTGGTTATCCACAGGGGGCTGCTGATCTACTACTAGGTTGCTTTGCTACAGGAACATATAGGCATATATAGTGCGCGACCGATGCAGCGGTAAAGCGCGACCGATACAGTGCAGATTCCCATCTTCAAGCGCGACCGATGCAGCGGTAACAAGTCATTTGTTAGACAGGGTTTTCCCCCTGGCGGGGACATGGGTTTTACTCGGAAGCAACGTCAGGCCAACGTCAGTTACCTGGAGGTTGACAGCCGGGTAAACCGTTTGCACCTTCCGGAGTGCCACACCAAACTTCCCTTTGAAATCCCTCAATCTGCCATAGTCTGCTCCGAACTGCCCATGGAGCTGCGCCCAGGTCACAGGCGTTGCCCCTTTCAAATATGACATGCGGTAGGTCAGCCAGCAGTAAATATCGATGGCAAGCGGCGACTTCTTCAACGACCTTAGTGCACGAAGATCGAGAGGGACAGGGTGTTTGATGATCTCCTCGAAAAAATCCTCAGTCAGGGTAAGGGTGCTTTGCCATAATCCACCCTGGTCAGGCTGTTTATGAAAGAACAGGCAGTAGCTCTTTGCCACGTCGAGGCGCGTTACAGCCCTCTTTTCGTTATCTTCGTAGGTCAGGCGTATGGTGCAGTTGAAAAGCCTCTCCATCTGGTCGGTGAGGCTCTTAGCGGTGCCTCTACGACCCCATGAGGGTGTCAGGTCGATAGATGCCATAAACTCGCTAAGGGAATGGCCCAGTAGCAGTTCCCGGCTTTTCGTCCTGCTGGCCTCGGTACTGATCCAACAGAGCAATAGGCGGGGGATGCTGCCATACGGTACGCCATAGCTGACAGGGCGGTCGGACTTATCCAGGTAGTCGCCAGGCTGTACGGTGAGTGACAGTTTCCCGTTGCGCTTGCCATACGTTACCGCATCATCAGCCGGTTTGCTGTGAGGGAGCGTACACTGCGTCAGCGACCTGGCGAAGAACCCAAGATTGCCAGACTCAATCGCGCTCTCGGTTCCAATCGCCACCGCAGCGTCAAGCAGTTTACTGGTTTCCTTGGTGATCATATCGGGGGTCTTCATCGCTTGCCACCGAACACCCGAGAGAAGAACCCTCTCGACCGTTCCGCAGCGAGCTGCACCTCCAGCTCGGCAACCCGGGCACGCTCAGCTTCGAGGCTCACCGCCGAGTCTGCCCCCTGGGCGGAAGATTCTACCAGAGCAACGGGCACCGATGGCTCTTCCATGGCAGGCTCGACGGCACTGCGGTGCTCAATGAGCCGTAGGGCCTGCCTCAGTGACTCAATATGCTGATCCTTTGCTTCAAGAAGTTGCAGTAAGTGTGCGTTCTCTCGTATCAAATCACGTCCGGCACCCTTGTCCAAAACGTCCGGCTGAACGTCCGGTGAGTCAGCAGGCCCGAACACCCTCAACATCTCGGACGTATCAATACCGCGTCCGCCGTCCGGCATCTCTGTTTCGCTCAAAGCGCCAGCACTAAGCTTTCGGTAGATAGTGGCACGTCCACAATTCCACTTTTTCGCTGCCTCAGTGATCGTAATGATCGCCATCGTCCGCCCCCTGTCCGGTTGTCTCACCACACGTTCTCACGGCGTACGGCTATACGTCCGCCCTTGTCCGGTTGGGATCATAGCTCAAAACAAGCTGGTGTGAAAGCATTTTCACTATCAAGGCAAATAACGCTGGCACATAACAAAAAGGCTGTATATAAACGGTGTACGTTGGTCCTTAAACGCCGAGGAGTTGCATTTGGTGGCCGGCCGGACCGACCATGGCCGAATGGGATTCGTGGTCATGCTCAAGTTCTTCCAGTATCAGGGTCGTTTCCCCGCAGCAACCAAGGATTTGCCTATCGATGTAGTGCGGTTCTTGAGCCAACAAATTGGGGCGTCGCAGTCCGACCTTGATCAGTATGACTGGGATGGCCGGACTGCAACGCGGCAACGTGCGGAGATCCTGTCCTTTCTTGGCATTCGGCGAATGACGTCCGAGCGAATGCAGACCCTGCTTGCTTGGCTCAACGACGACTTGCTGCCTCAAGATTATTCTCTAGAACAGCTATTGGAGCGGGTTTGTGATTGGTTTTGCGAGCTGAAGATCGCACCACCAAGCCCGCCGCAGTTGAACCGACTATTGCGTTCGAAGATGCACTCTTTCGAGAACTCCTTGCTGGAACGAATTGTCGGTCACCTGGCCCCAAATACGCGACTGTCAATAAATGCCCTATTGGCTTCCGAAGACGAGGCGGAGACCGTCACGCAAACGGGTACTGCCGAGCAAGATGTCGGCTTCGCCCAATTGAGATTGGACCCAGGGCGTGCGAGTTTGGACAGCATCTTCCAGGAACTCGCCAAACTCAAGCGGATTCGGACACTGGGACTGCCTGCGTCGGAACTTGCAGCATTGCCACCGAAATGGCTTGAAAAGTTCCGCCTGCGTGCGGGTGCCGTCACCATTTGGGATCTGCGCCGGCACCCGCCGGCTATCCGCTATGGGCTGGTTGCAGCGTTCTGCTGGCAGCGGCAGCATGAGATCATCGACGGCCTGATTGATCTGTTGATTCAAACCATTCACAAGATTGGCACTCGTGCCGAGACCAAGGTCGAGCGTGAATTGCTGGATGATATTCGTCGCGTTCACGGCAAGACCAATGTCCTGTTCCGTCTGGCCGAAGTCGCAGTCGATCAACCTGACGGCGTAGTCAAAGACGTGCTCTACCCGGTTGTGAGCCTGCAAACCCTGAAAGACCTGGTCAAGGAGTACAAGGCCAGTGGCCCGGCGTTTCGCCAGACACTGCACACGGTCATGCGTGCTTCCTATAGCAATCATTACCGCCGGATGCTGCCGCAAATCCTGGATGCACTGGAATTTCGTTCCAACAATAACGCCCACCGCCCAGTGATCGAGGCACTGAATCTGCTGAAGCGCCATCGCGAAAGCGGCCAACAATATTTCAACGTTGATGACCAGTTCCCCATTGAGGGCGTAATCCGAAAAAAATGGCGCGATATCGTGATGGAAGCCGACAAGGACGGCAAAGAGCGTGTAAATCGCATCAACTATGAAATTTGTGTTCTGCAAGCACTGCGAGAGGGATTACGCAGCAAAGAAATCTGGGTGGTAGGCGCTGAACGCTTCCGCAACCCGGATGAGGACCTGCCTGGCGATTTCGATACTCGACGGGCAGCCTACTACCAAGCACTCAGCTTACCCTGCGAGCCGGATATCTTTATCTCCAGTATAAAGAATTCGATGGTGGACGGGCTGAACATGCTTGAACAGGGAATGCCCAAAAATCCCATGGTCAAGATCCGGAGCAGCGGCAAGAACCGCATCTGCGTGAGCCCGTCGGAACCGCAACCAGACCCGATGAATCTCACCCTTCTCAAGAACGATATCTTCGACCGGTGGTCCTCGACCAGTCTGATCGACGTTTTCAAGGAAGCGGATCTGCGCATCGGCTTCAGTGACGTGTTCCATAGCACGGCATCGCGTGAGGTGCTGGACCGGGCGACCTTGCAACGCCGATTGCTGTTGTGTCTATATGGCATGGGTACCAACACGGGGCTGAAACGAGTCCTGTCCGGGGAGCAGGACATCAGCTACAAGGAGCTCTTGTACGTCAGGCAGCGTTTCGTGCGCAAAAGCGCCCTGCGCGAGGCGATTGCCAAAGTCGCCGACGCCACCTTCGCCATACGCCAGCCGGCGATTTGGGGCGAAGGGAGTACGACTTGCGCCTCGGACTCGAAGAAATTCGGTGCCTACGACCAGAACCTGACCACTGAATGGCATGTGCGCTATGGCGGCCGAGGAGTCCTCGTTTATTGGCATTGCGAAGACAAGTCGGTTTGTATCTATTCGCAATTGAAGCGCTGCTCCTCCTCGGAGGTAGCGGCGATGATCGAAGGCGTACTGAGGCATGAAACCGACATGGAGGTGCAGAAAAACTATACTGATAGTCATGGGCAAAGCGAAGTGGGATTTGCCTTTACGCATTTGCTGGGCTTCGAGCTAATGCCTCGGCTCAAAGCTATCGCGAGACAAAAACTGTACTTGCCGGAAGCCGGCTGCACCGACGAGTATGCCAACCTGAAGGAAATATTGACCCGCCCGATCAACTGGGAGTTGATTCGCCAACAATACGACGAAATGGTGAAATATGCGACCGCCCTGCGTCTGGGCACGGCGCAAGCCGAAGCAATCTTACGGCGTTTCACGCGTGCCAACCTGCAACACCCGACGTACCAGGCCCTGGCGGAATTGGGCAAGGCACTCAAGACGACGTTCCTCTGCCGCTACTTGCACGAGGAGTCCATCAGGCGTGAGATCCACGCGGGTCTGAACGTGGTGGAGAACTGGAACAGCGCCAATGGTTTTATCTTCTATGGCGAGGGCTGCGAATTATCGAGCAACCGCCTGGAAGACCAGGAGCTTTCCGTTCTCTCGCTGCATCTCTTGCAGCTTTGCCTGGTCTACGTGAATACTTTGATGATTCAGCGCGTGCTGGTCGAACCGATCTGGCGACAACGCATGCAGGTGGTCGACTACCGGGCACTGTCGCCGTTGATCTACGCCCACATCAATCCCTACGGCCGGTTCGATCTTGACATGGACAAACGTTTACCGATAGATGCCTATCTTGAAATGGCCGCTTAGCCCTCGGGGAGAGGTCGTAACTCTTTACAAAAGGCGCATTTTGTAAAGAGTCGATATGCTATGATGCGCTACTGGGGCCTCTCCAGGCCCACCCGTGGACCCATGCCCAACCGGCTAAATGTAAAGAGTGTACCCATGACAAAGCTTGCCGCACTCGACAACCGAGAAAAAGACTTCCTGACCGAGGCTGAATTCGAACAA
>CAIZFH010000315.1 GCA_903932155.1 uncultured Granulicella sp.
AGACCGATGGCCTGATCGACGACGGCGTGGGCAACCTCAACAAGACTGCACAGGCCTGTAGCGATTTGGCGACTCATAATCAGCCTCTAATCGATGAAGGGATCAAGGAACTTACGCGTGCTACCGAACTGCAGCCCGATTACAGCGACGCCATGGCGTATCTAAATCTTATGTATCGTCGCAGGGCCGATCTGGATTGTGGACATCCAGGTGACGAACGCCTTGACATTGAGACGGCTTATGACTGGGCAAAGCGTTCCATACTGGCAAAAAAGAAAAACTCGACAGGAGAGCAGCCTACTTTACCTGCACATATACCACTGCAATAAAGGCATATCCTTTCATAGTTCATCATTAGAGACTTGTTTGTTCCCTTGGTAACTTCCGTCATATATACCTTTATTCGGTGGGCGGGACAGTTTTTGTTGCGACGAATGGGCACCCAGTTGGCATACAATTCCAGCGACCCGGAAAGAGCTGTTTTGTCTGCGGGATAAGTGCATGATGGAGTTGTTTAGACCTACATGCGACTGCTAAAACCTGACCTCAGCGGCTAAAGCCGCAAGGCAGATGCAACCGTTATGGCACGGCTGAAGCCGTGCCCTTAACAAAAGAGCAGAACGATTCGAACAAAGCAACGAGATTCCCGAGGATTAGCGAAACGGATCAAGTTAGTTGGGGAGGAAATGGGCCATGAACGTTACTCGTCGCCAGGCGATGCAGATGATAGCGGGAGCAGTACCAGCGGTTGCAGGCGGGCACGCATTTGCCGCTGGGCAGGCTGGAGCAAAGTCACAGGCTGCTGCGAAGCCAAAGACTACTGCGAAGGTTGCCGCCAAGCCGCAAGCTGAAGCTCCGGTTGAGGCGGGGGTGAGGCGGTTCGTGTTTGAGGGCGTCTCGTCGGAGATGCAGATCACGATGGAGGAGCTGGGGCAGACGGCACCGGCGGACCTGTCGGGCTATACGCATCTGGTTATGGAGATGCGGATGAGCTCGCCGCAGCGGCTGCTGATCTGGTTCTATACGACGCATGGGCCGCGGTCGGCGTCGATTATTGGGTTTGGGCAGAATGCGTGGCTGCGGGCGTCGATGCCGCTACAGTACTTTATTGGGCGCGACTCGAAGGGCAACGACCTGGCCTCGGCACAGAACCGGCGGACGAACTCGTCGTGGTACTCGGTGTGGGGGCCGTTCGGCGACCTGCATACGGTGGAGGCGATCGGGATTGCGATGGAGTACCCGCTGAACAAGCCGACGATTGAAGTACGCAACGTGCATCTATCCACGAAGGATGAGGGGTCGGAGTTTCTTGATCCGGGCGCGAAGCTGGACAGCTTTGGGCAGTGGGCAATGGCGGATTGGCCACGCAAGATCAAGAGCAAGGAGCAGTTGGCGAGCCAGATGGCGACGGAGGAGAAGGCGTTCGGAGGTGCGGCGGACTTTGGTTACGGGAAATACGGCGGCTACAAGAATACGCAGGTAAAGGCGACGGGATTCTTCCGCGTAGAGAAGGTGGATGGGCGGTGGTGGTTTGTCGATCCAGAGGGACATTTGTTTCTTTCGACCGGAACTAACGGCACGCCAGGTGGAGGCGCGGGATTTGGCGGCAACGACGCTGGCGTCACGGTGAAGCGGACCAATGCTCGGCTGGATTCCTGGGGCATGACCACCGGCGGCCAGGGGCGACCGGGGACGGTGATGCTGCGCTGGCCGCAGAGCACGAGTTTTCTGGGAATGCCGGATGTGTACTCCGCGCAGTTTGCAGCGGACATCGACACGGCGGCCAACACGCAGTGCACTCCGCACAAGAACGATGCGATGGTGCTGGGCTACTTCATCGGCAATGAGCCACCGTGGAATGCGCGGGAGAGCGAGCTGTGCGGGCTGATTCTGGGCGGACCGGCCACAGCGACGCAGGCGAGGCTGAAGGAATTTCTGGCCGCGGGCGATACGGCGGCGCGCAGGAGGGAGTTTGTGCTGGCGTGCTTCCAGTGGTATCTGGGACTGGTATGCGGTGCAGTGCGCAAGCACGACCCGAACCACCTGCTGCTGGGGACGCGCTACGGCGGGACGATGGCGGATGAGTACTTTGTTGCGGCGCGCATCTTCGACGTGTGCAGCATTAATGTGTATGAGTACGAGCCGACGCGGCAGATCATCCACGCGGCACGGCTGTGCGACCGGCCAATCCTGATTGGCGAGTACCATATTGGGGTTCCGGCGGACGGCCTGGCTGCCGGACTGGTGCAGGCTGCGAGCCAACTGGAGCGCGGCGTCGCGTATCGCTACTATGTGGAGCAGGCGGCATCGCTGGAGTGGTTCCTGGGCGCGTACTGGTTTGCATGGCGCGACGAGCCGGTGATGGGCCGGATGGACGGAGAGAACTACAACATCGGGTTTGTGGATGTGACGGACAGGCCCTATGCGGAGCTGGTGGAAGCGGCGAAGGTGACACATAAACGGCTGCAGGATGTTCACTCCGGCAAGGTGATGCCGTTTTCGCGGCATCCCATGGCTTCGGCAGCGGGCGCGCCTTCGACGCCGTGGCCGCTGGGCAGCGCAGTTTGAGATTAGTAGTCAGTTTGAGTGATTTGTTGCAAGAGATTTCGGATTAGTTGTGAGATTTCAGATTCGTTTGGAGAGATGACGATGCGAAAAGGAATGGTCCGTACTGCTGTTGCCTTGGTGTCCAGCCTAGCGATCACAACCCTGCTGTTTGCTGCTGCCGCGACGGTGAAGTCCGCTGCTCCAGCCAAGACCGCCGCGCAGGTAAAGTCTGCCGCTCCTGCGAGTGCGGCCACGCCGGCGAAGTCTGTATCAGGGGTGAAGGTGTGGGAGGAGAAAGTTACCATCCCGACGTATCTGCTGGGCGAGCCGAATCCCAACCCGCAGTTCTACTTTGGGGGCAACTCGCAGGGCGCGCAGCACCGCATCTATCCCTACCCGGAGTACGACAACCTGACCACGGAGAAGAAAGACAAGACCTACACCATGGTCTATCTGGAGAACGAGTATGTGAAGATCGGCATACTGCCGGAGATCGGCGGCAAGATCTTCGAGGCGATCGACAAGACCAACGGCTACAACTATATCTACAACCAGCATGCGATCAAGCCGGCGCTGATCAGCCTGCTGG
Source organism: uncultured Granulicella sp. (assembly GCA_903932155.1). Classification (GTDB taxonomy): domain Bacteria; phylum Acidobacteriota; class Terriglobia; order Terriglobales; family Acidobacteriaceae; genus Edaphobacter. The sequence continues at coordinate 3,137 of CAIZFH010000315.1, forward strand.
GCGCGTGGCTGTCGGGCGGGATTGAATGGGACCTGCCGCACCACCACCGCGCCACCAGCTTCCTGCCCATGCAGTACAAGGTGGAGGAGAACGCCGACGGATCGAAGACAGTGTGGATTGGCGAACTGGAGCTGCGCGACCGGATGGACTGGACAGTAGGCGTGACGCTGTTCCCCGGGAAGACTTATATGAAGGCGGCGTTCCGCATGATCAACCGGACACCAGTGCCCACCTCGATGCTGAGCTTTAGCAATGTAGCGGTGCATGTGAATGACGACTATCAGGTGATCTATCCGCCGAGCACGCAGTTTGTGACCTACCACGGCAAGGTTGACTTTACGACGTGGCCGATTGCGACGACCAAGTATATGGGCGCGGACTACAGCAAGGGCGTGGACGTCAGCTTGTACAAGAACCACACGACCGCAAGCAGCATGTTCGCGTGGAACTACAAGGAGGACTTCTTCGCGGGATACGACCATGGAAGAAACGCGGGCATCATGAGCGTGGCCGACCACAATGTTGTCCCAGGGCAGAAGTTCTGGACGTGGGGCGACAGCCCGCAGGGGCACCTGCAGGACCATTACCTTACGGATTCGGACGGGCCGTACATTGAACTGATGGTGGGGGCGTATAGCGACAATCAGCCGGATTACACCTGGATGCAGCCATACGAGACGCGGATGTGGTCGCAGTACTGGTATCCGTTCCGCGACATCGACGGGGTGAAGAACGCGAACCTGGATGCGGCGGTGAATCTGGATGTGAAGGACGGCACGGCAACGGTGGGATTCTATTCGACCGAGGCGCGGCCCTCGGCCACAGTGTCGTTGAAGTTGAAGGACCAGGTATTGCTGAGTGAAAAGATTGCGATCAGCCCTGGGCATTCTTTTGTGAAGCAGATAAAGCTGCCGGCGGGCGCGGACGAACACGATCTACGCGCAGCGATCAGTGCGGATGGACGCGAGCTGGTTGCGTACTCGCCCATCCGGCTGGAGAAGGAGACAATGCCGGCGGTGGTGAAGCCCCCTGCTGCTCCATCTGAGATAAAGACCAACGAAGAACTGTACCTGACGGGTCTGCGCATGGAGCAGTTCCGCTCGCCCACCGGCGATCCGAACGCCTACTGGAACGAGGCGCTGCGGCGCGATCCCGGCGACATACGAGTGAATACTGTACTGGGCATCGACGCGATCAAAGGCGGGCGATATGCCGAAGCGGAGGCGTATCTGCGCAAGGCTCTGGAGCGCGCCACGGCCAGTTACACCACACCGAAGGACGGAGAGCCTATCTATTACCTTGGGTTGGCGCTAAAGGCGCAGGGCAAGCTGGACGATGCGTACACCGCACTTTACAAATCGACGTGGAGCGCGGCGTGGAGGTCTCCGGGCTACTATGCGCTGGCGGAGATTGACGCAACCAAAGGCGACTTTAACGCAGCGCTGACCGCCGACCAGGATTCGCTGGAGGCGAATGCAAACAATATCGGCGCGCTGGCATTGAAGGCCGCACTGCTGCGCCATACAGGACACAGCAGCGATGCGCAGGCCACGATTGCGGCGCTGAGCAAGATCGATCCGCTGGATGTGCACGGCATGACGGAGCAATGGCTGGCCACGAACTCGCCGGCAAGCGCTGCCGCGCTGACGAAGACCGTGAGTGAACATCCCGCTACCGGGCTGGAGGTTGCCGCGGACTATATGAATGCGGGGTTGTGGCAGGATGGCACGACACTGCTGTCGCATATAGTGAGCACGACCACGGACAAGTCGAAGGTCTCTCCGCTGGTTTACTACTACCTGGCCTACTTTGCCGGGCAGATGCATCAGGCGGACAAGGTGAAAGCGTATGACCAACTGGCGGAAAAGGCCTCTCCAGACTATGTGTTTCCCTTCCAGATGGAGATGATCGCGGTGTTGGACGATGCCATGCGCATCAATCCCAGCGATTCGCGAGCTCCCTACTATCTGGGCAACCTGCTGTACGACTGGCAGCCAAAACAGGCGCAAGCGCTGTGGGAGAAGTCTGCCTCGCTGGGCGCGGATTTCCCGGTGGTATATCGCAATCTGGCGATGGTGTATACCAACCAGGGCAATCAGCGGGAGAAGGCGCTGGCCGCGTTGGAGAAGGGCGTGCAGTGCGGCGGCAACGCGATGGTGCTGAGCGATCTGGACAAGCTGTATGAGGAGAACGGGGTATCGCCGGCCAAGCGGCTCTCCGTGATCGAGGCGCACCAGGCGGTGGTGAATCGCGATGAAGTGATCTCTCGTGAGATCAACCTGGACATCTTTGCGGGCAAGCCGGACGCGGCGATCCAACTGCTGCAGTCGCGCTTCTTCCGTGCGTGGGAGGGCGGCGGGAGCTACTCTCTGGGCGACTCGTGGATCAACGCCAATCTGGAGCGCGGCCATCAAAAGATGATCGCCAAGCAGTACGCGCAGGCGCTAGCCGACTACCAGGCTGCACTGAAGACACCTGACAGTTTGCAGGAGGCAACCGGCAATGTGAGCGGGCGGCGGGGCGAGATCTCGTACTGGATTGGCACGGCGTACGAGGCGATGGGCGATGCGGAGAAGGCGCGTAGCGCGTGGACCGATGCATCTGCGGGTGCAACGGCCACGGCGGCGAGTACAAACGGACCGGTACGCGTGCGGGCCAACATTGGAGGGTTGGCTGCGGGAGTGCGCGAGGAGCAGGCCGCTCCGTACTATCAGGCGCTTGCGATGGAGAAGCTGGGGCAGCAGGACCGCGCCAAGACACTCTTCAACCAGCTCGTCGATGCAGGCACCAAGTCGCTGGGCAGCGCGCCGGCGATGAACTCCACGGTTGCGACACCGGCGCAACGCGGGCAAGTGGCTGACGCGCATTACCTTATTGGCCTGGGGCAACTTGGGCTGAACAACCAGGACAAGGCGCGGCAGGAGTTTTCCCTCGCGCTGGCAGCCAGTCCAGATCATTACGCAGCCATGCAGGCGCTCAATAACAAGACACCCTGAGTCACATGGGTGTATTGTTTCTTTGCCGGTGAATATACTGAAGCCCCGGTACAAAGGAGCTATTCGGTGATATTGAATTTGAGATATGGGGCAATCGTCTTGCTTGCAGCATCCATGGTTACACCGGCGTTTGCGCAAGATTCCGGCGCGGACCTATACAAAGCGAAGTGCGCCATGTGCCACGGAGCAGATGGCCTGGGCGCAACCCCAGCCGGCAAGGCCATGAAGGCCGTATCCTTCAAGGATCCGGCGGTCATCAAGGCCCCCGACGCTGAACTGATCGCCGCCGTGAAGAATGGCAAGAACAAGATGCCCCCTAATGTAGGCAAGCTTACCGACCCTCAGATCAAATCAGTCGTGGCCTATATCCGCACCTTGCAGAAGTAGTCTTCAAGAAGAACAAGCATGTAGCAAGCGCCATGCGATGTGAGTTCATTTGGCAGGTTCGGAAGGAATTGGCTTCCAAACTTTTCTGCCCCCTCTGGTTTCTTCGGGGGCGCTCGTAACAACGTGTTCGCATTCATTCTGAAAGACTTCCTGCTTCTGGGCAGCCCGATCCAGATCGACGGCAAGGAAGCTGACTTCCCTCAGCCTTTCAATATGTGACGTAGATCACAGACCAAAAGTCGAATAGTCTACATCATGATACTTTGAGAAGTCAGGCAGCGAGAGTTGGAGCCGTGGCCAAGCGGCTTCTACTTGACTTGGCGGGATAGCGGCGGTCTGTGCGACTGACGATCCTGCTTCTGAAAGATTGTTGTGCTGGAGGTGTATTGCATGAGTGGCGACCAATATACACCTCAGGGATCGACGCGTCGCCGCGCGATTGAATACTTCCTTGGCGGCGGCATTCTTGCCACCTTTGCTTCCTTTCTCTATCCCATTATTCGCTATATGGTGCCTCCACCAGTCGCAGACCTTGGCGTGAACGAAGTGGTGGCCGGTAAGGTCGGGGATCTGAAGCCGAATTCCGGGGCTATTTTCCGATTTGGCAGTAGCCCCGGTCTGCTGATTTTGAGCAGCGACGGCACCTATCAAGCGCTCTCTGCCACCTGCACCCACCTCGGTTGCACTGTGCAGTATCGCGGCGATTTGCACCAGGTCTGGTGTCCCTGCCACAACGGCATCTACGGCATCGATGGCCGAAATATTTCAGGCCCGCCGCCAAAACCGCTTACTGCGTATGACGTCCACCTGCGCGGCGATGAGATTGTCGTCACCAACAAGCGGGGGGCCTGACCATGATCTCCGCCATCTATCGCTGGCTGGATGAACGACTTCATCTGGACGACCTGATTGCCCCGTTCCGCCACAAGACTGTCCCAGTTCACCGCCTGACGTACTGGTATTTCTTCGGCGGAATCACCCTATTTCTCTTCGGGGTGCAGGTGATCACCGGCATATTGCTTCTCTTGTATTACAACGCCGGCGCCAATGAGGCGTTCGAGAGCGTGCAGTACATCATGACCAAGGTGCGCTATGGCTGGTTGATCCGGTCCATCCATTCATGGTCGGCCAACCTGATGATCCTTACGGCCTTTCTGCACATGTTCAGCGTGTTGTTCCTGAAGGCTTACCGCAAGCCCAGGGAGATGACATGGATCAGTGGCATGCTTCTTCTGTTTCTTGTGATGGGATTTGGTTTCAGCGGCTATCTGCTGCCGTGGAACACGCTGGCCTTCTTCGCCACCAAGGTGGGGACGGCCATGGTCGGACAGGTACCGATTGTCGGCCAACCCATGATGGTCTTTCTGCGTGGCGGCCCACAGGTGACCGGCGCGACGCTGATCCGGTTCTTCGGCTTCCATGTCGCTGTGTTGCCCGGGCTGGTGGGCATACTGATCGCGGTCCACCTTTTTATGGTGCAGCGGCTCGGCATGAGCGTTCCCCCCAAAATCGAAGCTGAATGGGTTGAAAATCCCTCGGCAAAACGTGAGATGAAGTTCTTTCCCAACTTTATGCTGCGGGAGATGATGGCCTGGTACGTGGCGATTGGCGTGCTGGGCGCCCTGGCGGCAATCTTTCCCTGGGACCTCGGTGTCAAAGCAGACCCGTTTGGCTCGGCACCGGCCGGCATCAAGCCCGAGTGGTACTTCCTCTTCATGTTCCAGACGCTCAAGCTCATCCCCTCCAAAGTGTGGTTCGTCGACGGCGAGGTCCTGGGTATTCTTGGTTGCGGCCTGGCCGGTTTGTTGTGGCTCCTGCTTCCATTCTTTGAGAGTGAGCAGCCCTCACGCCCAAAGAAGTGGATTACCGGGCTGGGAATCTTTGCTCTTATGTACGTAATGGGTATGAGTGTTTATGGCTTTCTTGCGAAATAACTTCCGGCTGTTGCGCGCAGCCCGTACTGCCGGGCTGGCCGGGTGCTTTGTGCTCGGAGCATGCCTGTCCTATGGGCAAACCACCAACTCCTGTCTGGATTGTCACTCCGCCATGCCTGATCCGCTGGGCGTTACGCAGGAGAAGTTCAGCCAGGACATCCATTCGCAAAAGGGCCTGACTTGCACCAGTTGCCACGGAGGCGACGCAAGCAGCTACGACCCGACCGTATCCATGGGCACCAAGGCCGGGTTCAAGGGCAAGATCGATCGCAAGCAGGTGCCGCAGTTATGCGCGAGCTGCCATTCCAATCCCACCTACATGAAGCAGTACAATCCCAGCCTTCGCACCGACCAGTTGGACCAGTATCACACCAGTATGCATGGCAAACGACAAGCCGCGGGAGACACCAAAGCTGCGGTATGCGTCGACTGCCATAGCGTCCACGATATCCGGCCGCCCAGCGATCCCCGTTCCACCGTCAATCCCGTCAACATCGCAACTACATGCTCGCGCTGCCATTCCGACGCCGCATACATGAAGCCGTACGGCATTCCTACCGATCAGTTCGCAAACTACAAAACCAGCGTGCATTATCAGGCGATGATGGTGCGGGGCGATCTGAGTGCGCCTACCTGCACTACCTGCCACGGAAACCATGGCGCGACGCCGCCGGGCGTGGACAAGGTGCAGAATGTTTGCGCCAACTGTCACGTCTTCCAGGCCCAGATGTATGGCAAGAGTTCGCACTTCAAGGCGTTTCAATCGCTAGGTCTTCCAGGATGCGTTGTCTGCCACTCCAATCATGGCATTCACCAGCCATCGGATGCCATGCTTGGCACCGGTCCGCAGGGCGTCTGTATGCGGTGTCATCAACCGGGCGACAAGTGCGATCTTGCAAGGGTAAAGATTCAGAGCGGTTTAATGAAGTTGGATAGCTCCATCACGAACGCCGACCAGACACTTTCTGTCGCCGAGGCTTCCGGCATGGATGTGAGCGAGGCCCGGCTGGCGCAGACCCAGGCCAGGGACGAGCTGATCAAAGCGCGGGTTACCATCCATACCTACCAGGAGGCCCTGGTGGACCAGGATGTCCAGGCCGGGCTCAAAATCGCTGCTAAAGATGAGCAGGCCGGCAAGGACGCGATGGTTGAGCGCAACCAACGCCGAATCGGACTCGGAATCTGCTTTCTTGCCATTGCGATCATGCTGGCTGGACTCTGGCTGTTCATCAGGAAGATCGAGCACTAGAGTTCTTTCGCAACCGGTGGTTCCGGTGCGAATGAATTGCGCTCTCGAGCCACGAAGGATGAATCATATCGAGTGCCCGTTGCTGGCAGGTCTCCCCGTCGGCCAATGGTTGCAATGTGTTGATCCGACTGCCGCCTTGAGGCTTTGACGGGGTCAACTGAGGCCACACCGGGTCTCTTGGCGGTGGGAGGTCCTGCTCGGTTTTGATAGCGCAACTGCGAGGTTCCCCAAGATTGAGATGGTGGCGACCTCCTGGGAGCAAGAATTCACCCGACAGCTCTTTATGGGTCAGGGCGTCGCGGCCTTTCCAGTGCGGATACTGTGTTCAATATTGACCACATTTTATTGTTTTATTTATTTTGAACAACCCTCCCCATATACCTTGCATCGCACTTCTTGTGCACCGGTAACTCAAGCGCTACGGCACGCGCAGCAAAATGGGGCAACACTCCCATATTTGTATTCAAACCGCGAACAGGGCTTTCCCGGCAATCAGGCATTGTTCAACTGTGCACCACAGTTGAAGAGGGAATACGTATGTTTATGCATAAGCGCACAGTTCAAGGCACTTGGTTCTTATCGACACTCACACTCCTAGCCGTTTCTATCGCAGGCTGCGGTCGAGAAACCATCAATGTCCCAGATACGACGCCCCCCCATGTGCTCACTACGGTTCCCTCTCTAGGAGCGGCAGGCGTCGCTCTGGGAGCGCCCATCAGCGTAACTTTCAGCAAGCCGGTCAACTGCGCCACCCTCACCACCTCCACTTTTATAGTCAACGTGGCTGGCGGATCTGCCGTGGCTGGAGCCGTCGCCTGCTCCGGGTCCACCGCGACCTTTACTCCCACCAGTGCTCTTGTACTGCATACGCTGTATACGGCCACGATTACGACGGGGGCCACAGACCTGGTTGGCAATGTCATGGTGCAGAACTATGCCTGGAACTTTGAAGCTGTGGCCGGCCCCTCCGTGGTTTCCACTACTCCTGCTACTGGTGCCACCGGTCTGACCTTCAATCCGACGATCAGCGCTACCTTCCTGCAACTTCCAGTGCAAGACCCCGACAGCGCCGGTGCGGCCTTGAACTGCTCCACCGTCACCGCGTCGACCTTTACGGTGACTGCCCCGGGCGGAACCGTGACGGGAACAGTCGCCTGCTCTGGAGCAACCGCCACGTTTACTCCAACCTCACCCGCGATTCTGGCAGCAAACACCACCTATACTGCTACCCTCACCACTGGGGTCCAGAACGTAGCTGGCACTGGCTTGGCAAGTGCTGTTGTGTGGACATTCACGACCGATACACAACCCACCGTGCTCTCCACCCTTCCAGCGAATGGCGCCACTGGCGTCCTGCTCAACCAACCCATCAGCGCGACGTTCAGCCAGGCGATGAACTGCGCGACTCTCTACTCTCCCGCAGCAACGTTTACAGTAACCGGCCCGGGTAGTACTGCCGTCGCGGGAGCTGTGAGCTGCTCGGGCAACGGCGCGGTCTTTATACCATCCAACCTGCTTACGACCAACACCTTGTACACGGCGACAATTACAACCGGGGCCACGGACGCGCAAGGCGTACCCCTGGCAAGCAATTATGCATGGGCCTTCAGAACGGTCCCGGCCCCCACCGCACCCGCAGTGATTGCTACTAACCCTGCCGCTGGGGCCACCGGCGTGGCAACCAATCAGGCAATCGCCGCGACCTTCAATGAGGCGATGAATCCTGCCACTATCGGTGTGACAACCTTCACACTGAAAACTACAACTGGCGGAGCTGCGGTGACCGGAACCGTCGGCTATGCTGTCTCCGGCTCGGTTGCGACCTTTACCCCAGCCGCCGCTCTCGCAGTGAGTACCCAGTACACGGCCACGATCACAACCGGGGTTCAGGACCTGGCAGGCAATGTCATGGCCAGCAACTATGTCTGGACGTTTACAACCGGCGCGACGACAGTCACCACGGGGCCGACGGTGATCTCCACAGTCCCTGCCAATTTGGCCACCGGCGTGGCAACCAACCAGGCCGTCAGTGCGACCTTCAGCAAGGCCATGAACCCACTCACCATCAGCGGGACCACCTTCACGCTGACAGGGCCCGGCACAACTGCCGTCGCAGGCCTGGTTACTTACGCCGGCATTGGAAATACAGCGACCTTTACACCAACCGCTGCTCTCGCACCGAGTACCCTGTTTACGGCCACAATCACAACCGGGGCCAAGGATCTGGCAGGCAATGCGCTGGCCAGCAACTTTGTCTGGACGTTTACAACCGGCGCGACGACTGTCACCACGAAGCCGACGATCACCCTCACCTCCCCGGTCAACGGGGCCACCAGTGTGCCAATCAACCAGGCCGTCAGCGCGACCTTCAGCAAGGCCATGGATCCATTATCGATCAACACAACAACCTTTACCTTGACAGGACCCAGCGGAACTGCGGTAACCGGAACGATAGGATATGACGCGGTCAACTTTATCGCAACCTTTACCCCGTTAGCCAATCTCGCGGCCAACACCATCTATACGGCGAACATCACCACCGGAGCGACGGACTCAACCGGCAATCCGCTGGGGTCTGGCGTTGCACCGAATCCCTGGAACTTCACAACATCCGCTGTAGCACTTCCACCGGCAGTGGTTCTGGGATCGGCCGCTACATTCGGAGACGTTGGCGGGACCGCCGGAATGACCAATCAGGGGATACTGACAGTCATCAATGGCAATATCGGGACCACGGCCGTGTCGTCGGCGGTCACCGGATTCCACGATACCAGCCTTGCGAAGGTCGGTGCCGTATGGCCTTGCACCTATACGGAGACGACCCTCAATATAGGGCAGGTAAATGGAATCATCTACACGGCTGCACCGCCCCCCACGGTTTCGTGCCTCAGTGAAGGAACCGCCGCCACGACAGCTATTGCAGCCCAGGCTGCACTGGACACTCAGGCCGCTTACAACTCCATGACCCCTGCTAGCAAGCCTGGCGGTATAGCTGTAGAAAGCTGCGCGGCCCCGCAATGCACAGGCTCCGGTGGCCCGGGCGAGTTGGGCGGTCGAACGCTGCAAGCCGGTGTCTATAAGTCCACGCCGGGCACTTACGCCATAACGTCGTCTCCGCTTACTCTCGACGGCGCGGGCAACCCCAACGCCACTTGGGTATTCCAGATGGCCAGTTCACTCACGGTAGGCGGCACAGCCCCTCAAAGTGTCAGCCTGATCGGTGGCGCGCAGGCCAAGAACGTCTTCTGGCAGGTTGGGAGCGCCGCGACGATCAACGGGGCTGGCGGCGGGACGTTCTATGGAACCGTTATCTCTCAGGCGGGAGTCACGACCGGGACTGCTGGAATCACCACCATCACCACCGTCAACGGTAGATTGCTCTCTTTGATTGGTGCGGTCACCCTGGTGAACACCGTCGTCAATGTACCTGCTCCGTAAGGCCACGCGGAGACCGTTCTTCAGGACGGTCTCCGCACAGAAGTGCAGTACAGAAATACGCGCAAGCAGGTAAGCAAGGCTTGAACAGCAGGGAAGAGAGGGTTGGTTCCCGCATTCCAGCTAGTCGCACGCAAGCCGGGCGAGCCCGATTGTGAGGATGCATGATTTTCGCGAGCAGCAATTCAGGAGAAAGACAATGAAACTCAGAACGCGGATGATTGCCACAACAGCGGCGGTTGCTTTGCTGGTGCCACCATTCTTATTTGCTGCCGAATTCTCGACGAACTTGTCGTCCAATGCCACCGCTGTCGACTCCGCGGTTACGCCCGATGCCGTTGGATATGTCAAAACACCAGTTATGCTACTGGCGGCCCAGTCCGCGGCATCTGCACCTACAGGACGCTCCTACAGAAGTTATCCCAGGGCTGAGCTTTTTCTTGGCTACTCCTATCTGCGCAGTTTGCCGTTTCAGCCAATGTTGACCCCCGGTAACCGAATGGTTCGGCTGAATGGCGGCAGCGCATCCATTGCCTTCAACCTGAATCGCTATTTTGGGCTGGTTGCTGATTTTGGCGGCTTCGATGACACGAAACTCCAGATCGCGGGCACAGGCGCAACCCCACCTCGTACGGTAGACGCAAGCGGAACTGCCTACACATTCATGGCCGGCCCACGCCTTTCCTTCCGCACCCGCAGGGTCACTCCCTTCGTACAAGCTCTGTTTGGCGGCGTACACGCGAGTGAGGTGACCCTTTCCAATTGCACCGGTGCTCTTTGCACGCCGCTACCCAAGGAGAACGCGTTTGCCATGACAGCCGGAGGCGGAATCGACCTCAAGATTCACCGGCATGTGGCCATTCGCATCGTTCAAGCCGAATACCTGATGACGAACTTCGCTGATCTCAGCACGGGCAACAGGCACATGCAGAACGACATGCGCCTTTCGTCTGGACTTGTCTTCGGCTTTGGCGGCAATACTCCCCCACTTGCGGTTGATTATTCCTGCACACTCAACCCATCGACTGCCTTCTCCGGCGACCCGATCACGGTGACAGGTGTGGCGTTGAACCTGAATCCGAATCCGAAGAAGGTAGTGAGCTACACGTGGTCGTCCGATGGCGGCACGATCTCGGGGACATCGAGCACGGCGACCGTGGATACCACGGCTGCGGCCCCAGGGAGCTACACGGTCAAGGGCCATGTTTCGCAGGGCGTAAAGCCCGGCCAGATGGCGGACTGCTCCGCGCAGTTCACGATCAGGGCATTCGATCCGCCGACCATCAGCTGCTCGGCGAATCCTTCATCGGTCAATCCGGGCGACAGCTCTACGATCTCGTCGAACGCAGCCAGCCCGCAGAACCGTCCTCTTACCTATAGCTACAACGCAACAGCCGGTTCGATCAGCGGCACTACCTCCTCGACGATGCTCTCGACGGCGGGCGCGGCTCCCGGGCCGATTACAGTGACCTGCGGTGTATCGGACGACAAGGGACATAGCGTATCCGCGACCACCAGCGTCAACGTAATTGCTCCTCCGCCACCGCCACCTCCTGCTTTGCCACCGGCTCCGCAGGCGACCAGTATGTGCTCCGTGAGCTTCGAGCGCGATTCGACGCGCCCAACGCGCGTGGACAACGAAGCAAAGGCATGCCTGGACGACATAGCTCTCAATCTGCAGCGCACTACCGATACAAAGCTGGCCCTGGTGGGTAACGAAGACGCTAAAGAGAAGGCGGCTGAGGCCAAGGATGCGAAGCTGAAGCAGCACACTCAGAAGCCGAGTGATGCAGCGCAACGCGCGGTCAACACCAAACAGTATCTGGTGAACGAGAAGGGCATCGATCCCTCTCGCATCATGCTCTATACAGGCTCGGACGATGCCAGGACGGTGGCGACGACGCTGATTCCGGTCGGCGCAGCCAACCCCGTCGCAGGCAACGCACCAGTGGATTAAGACTTAAAAACTAGCCCACAGCCGAATGAGGAGACTGCAGAGATACTTCATAAACGGAATGTTTATCTGAGCAAGCGCAATGTTCCTCCCCGAGAAGGTACTCAGTCACGCTGCATTCGCTTCGGTAATCTCCTGAAAAGCAGCTATTAGGGAGGGGCGCTAGCTAAGTGAGCCGAGCAATCAGGTGCCAGCGAGTGTCCAAAAGTGTCCCGCGGCACCGAAACGCCTTAGCCCTCGGACAGCCCCAATGCGCGCTTGACGGCAGACAATTTCGGCGCGTATCAACTACTCTAAACCACCGTAGTTGCTGCATTAAAGTAATGGTCGGGACGACTAGATTCGAACTAGCGACCTCACCCACCCCAAGGGTGCGCGCTACCAGGCTGCGCCACGTCCCGACTTGTTTCGCGCGTTACCCAGGCGGGCAACGGCAGAGGTAGTTGCAGGGTTAAGTGTACACGAGCAGCACCGTTCATAGGGCGCGGCGCAAAGCTCAATGGCTGGGCGCCACATACTCCTTGGGCAGCGAGCCGCCTTCACCCTCGCTGAAGAAGAAGCCGTTCATCTGCTCTACCAGAAAATCCTGCGCCTCGCGCGTCCAGGGCTGCAAGCGATACTCGTTGAGCAGCATCTTCTGTCGCTCCACCCACTCGCCCCATGCCTGCTTGGAGACGTTCTTATAGATCTTCTGGCCGAAGTCGGAGTCGAACGGCGGTTCGTCCAGCCCTTCCATCTCAGCCTTGTACTTCATGCAAAAAACCATGTGCGCCATGTTTGTTCTCTCCTGAGTCTCTTCTGATTGTACCGGGGATTATCTGCGCTTGCCTCTTGCCTTCTTGTTGCCCGGCTTCTTCTTCCCGCCATGCACTCTGGACTTCGATTTGCGTGGCTTGCCGGAGCGATCGGGACTTATGTGCTCGCTCGTCGCAGCCTTCACTGACTTACCGTTGCGCAATGAATTAGTCTCTGCCTCGTCGCTTGAGGGCACCAGCGCAAACTGTAATCGCCGTTGTTCGCGGTCGATGCGGTCCAGCAGAACATGTACATGCTGACCCATCTTGAAGGCCCGACGCGAGCGGGTGCTGACGATCTGCTTGTCAGTATCGCGGAAGACGAAGCGCTCGTCGCTTCCCCAGCCGCTGAGCGATGCGATGGGAACCAGGCCCTCGATGAACAGCTCATCCAACTCGACGAAGAAGCCGTATTTAGTGCAGGAGAGGATGATGGCCTGAAAGTCTTCGCCGACGCGGTCTTCCATGAAGCGCATCTTCTTCCACTCCATCAGTTCGCGTTCGGCGTCGTCTGCGCGGCGTTCGGCCTGGCTGGACTCGGCTGCAATTGCTGCCAGCTCTGGCTCGGGAATCGGTTCGGATGCATAGGGCACCGGCCTTTGCGTTGCGATTTTTGTATGTGTAACTGATTTAGTAGCTTGTGTCCACGGTTGTGGGCCCGTGCTGAGAATCGCGTTGCCGTGTGTGTTGGCTCCCGCACGAATCAACTCGCGGATGAGGCGATGCACGATCAGATCCGGGTAGCGGCGGATGGGCGAGGTGAAGTGCGTATAACAGGGACTGGCCAGCGCGAAGTGACCCTCGTTCCGCTCGCTGTAGCGCGCCTGCTTCAGCGAACGAAGCATCAGGTAACTGAGGATGCGTTCCTCCGGCTTGCCTGCGATCTTCGCGGTCAGTCGCTGGTACATCTGCGGAGTCACGGGAATCGCCTCCGCGATTTCGTGCGCCTTCGCAGGACGTCCGCCGCCACCGCCGCGCAGCGCACCGCGCCGGTCGGCCTTCATCGTCATCCGTTTCACAGGCAGGCTGGAGAAGCCCAGCGAGTAGCCGAAGCCGCTGGCCGTCTCCTCAAAGTCGAGGATGCGTTTGGGGTCCGGCGTCTCATGGATGCGATAGATGCCAGGGATTGCGTTGCTTTCGATCCATGTGGCAATGCACTCGTTGGCGCTGAGCATAAACTCCTCGATCAGACGGTGTGACCAGCCGCGTTCAGAGCGCACGATGGACTGCATGTTGCCGTCGGGATCGAACTCGATTACCGGCTCGGGAAGATCGAAGTCGATGGAGCCGCGGCGATGGCGCTTGGCGTTCAGCTTGAGGGCGAGTTGGTACATCTGCTCAAAATGAGTTACAAGATCGACAAAATGCTCGCGCACAGCCCGATCCGCGTCGGTCGCAGCATCGGTCGAGCTGTCGAGAATCGCCTGCACCTGCGTGTACGTCATTCGCTTTGCGCTTCGAATGATTCCCTCGCAGATCTCGTAGCCAAGAACCTCTCCGCGCGCGTCGATCTCCATTAGACAGCTCAGCACCAGGCGGTCCTCGTCAGGGCGCAGGCTGCACATGCCGCTGGAGAGTTGCGATGGCAGCATGGGCACCGCGCGGTCCGGGAAGTAGACGCTGGTTCCGCGCAGGCGCGCTTCCAGGTCGAGCGCCGTTCCCGGCTGCACGTAGTGGCTGACGTCCGCGATATGAACCTGGAGTTGCCAGTTGCCATTGGCCAGCGGTGTGACCAGCACGGCATCGTCGAAATCGCGCGCCGTTTCGCCGTCGATGGTCATGATGGGAAGTCCGCGGAAATCGCGCCGCTGTGCAATCTGATGCGGCGTCAGGGTATCGACGGTCTGCGCTGCTGACTCGTTCGCTTCCGCCAGCACGTCTGCCGGAAATACATGCGGCAGATGATGCTTGCGAATCACAATCTCCACATCGACACCGAAGGCATCCGGTGGGCCAAGCACCTCGATCACACGTCCGCGCGCGGGACGGCCGGGAGCGGGAAAGTCGGTGATCTCGACGTCGACGGCGAGCCCCTCCAACTGAATGTGGCTCGGCGCGTCATCAGGAATGTTCCATTTGTGTAGCTGTGTCTGCGCCTCTTCCCCAAGCACGCGGTGCGGCGTTGCAACAGGTGTCGCGGGAATCTCCGCGCCCTCTGGAATCAGGATTGCGCCACCGCCCGGCGCACCCGTCATGCGCTCATCCAGCGGCGTGACGTAGTTGCCGCCAATCAGAGACCCGCCCAGCGGGACGTCGTTCCATGCATCCCGGCTGCGCCGCCCGCGCGCGTAGTGAAAGATGCCGACCACGGTAGGATTTCGCCGGGTCAGTACGCGCGCAATGCGACCGGAGCGCCGCCCGTCGCGGCTTGCGCCTCTTGAACCAGGCGGAGCCTCATCCACCAACACTTCATCGCCCTGCATCGCACCGTTCAGTTCATTGGGCGGGATGAAGAGATCGTCGTCACGGTTGGTGCTTCCATTGGGCCGCACAAAGCCATAGCCATCGCGATGCAAATCAAGTTTGCCAGACAGCAGACGATCACGCGTGGCTCGCAGTTCCTGCCGCTCACCGGGCATCGCATCGCTTCGCGCTGGGCGCGCCGTTTTCTCGAAGGACGCCTGCGGCAGCGCCCACATCTCGAACTCGGTCTTGACCAGCTCGCCGCGCGCCGTAATGCGCGCAAGCTGCTCCAGCAATAGACGGCGTTCGCGTCCGCCGCCCAGCCCTAGCTCGCGAATCAGTTGTTTGTATCCCGCGCGATGGCCCGCTGAGCGCTCAATGCGCCGGATCAGCTCGCGGTCTGTCTGTGGGTACGGGGTCTTAGCCATCAGGCATAGAATACAGTGCGGTTGGCGCTGCATTGCGCCGCAGCTCGGTTGCGTACAACTCTCCTACTTCGACGCGGCGTTCAGCAGTCCGACCGCCTGCTCCAGCGTCGTCCCCGGAGGTACCAGGGTGAACTGGGTCTTCACCTCGTCCTCCTGCTCGCCGATGGTCTTGAAGAAGAGCGCATGTCCGCTGATATGCACATGGGTCTCGGTGATCTCCCAGTAAGCGGGCGACACCTGCCTGCGCTCCACATCGAAGGTGCTGCCCTGCTTGATTCTGGCCAGCAGGCCGAAGCCAATGGTCACATCGCTCTGCAATCGTCCCTTGAAGGTGCGAATGCGATGTTGCGCGCGATCGACCACCAGCGTGCCGCTCATCTCCCCCATCACGCGTGCTTCCATGTCCGGCGGATGGAAGTTGGGGTCCGGCTCGAAGTGAAGCGTCGTCGCATCCGGCGTATCGCTCTCCACCTTCCATAGAAAAGCCTGCGGCAGCAGGTTCAGCAGCTCGACCGCGCTCTTGTCGTCATGGGAGCCATTGGCGCGCTGCTTCTTCTGCTCCGCCGGGTCGTGGATGAACTTCTGCGTGCGCTGATCTTCCTCTGCCTGCGTCTCCGCGGAAACGGGTTTACCGTTCTCCAGCAGGTGACGGCTGATTGCGCCATTCTCAGTTTCGACAATGATCATCGAGTTGCCACCGGCCTCAGTCCTCAGATAGCGCCAGTGGGACTGGTCGTCGCGATTGGCGGCCAGCTCGGTATTCACAGCCAACTGCACTATCTGCTTCGCATCCGGCGGCTGCGCGCCGTGTGCGGGTGCAGTGAGTATCGCGCACAATGTTGTCATCCAGAATTTCGTACTCGACCTCATCCATCTCCTTCGACTCAAATCGCAGCTAATGGTTGATGCATCCTGCGCAGCGGTCCGATTCGCTTACTTGATCCACTGCACGCGCACACTTTTCTTACCCAGGCGCAGCGCGACAGAGCTGCCCGCGTTCACGCCCTTCAACAGCTTCTCCGTATACTTTTCACCGTCCACGCTCACTGCATTCTCGCCCAGCTTGCGCGTGGCCTCGCCAGTGGAGCTTGCCAGGCCGGAAAGCTGTAGCAGCTTCGGAAGGCGAACCACCGCACCCTCGCGCAGGCCCAGCTCGACGACCAGACCATCTGCCGCCAGCGAAATCTCCACAATGGGCGCGTCCTGGGCGACAGCGCGCTGCTGAAACTGCTTTGCCCAGTTCTCTGCTGCGGCATCGGCGGCTTCTGCCGAGTGGAAGTCGCGTACAATCCCCCAGGCAAGATTTTTCTTTGCTTGCATGGGATGCAGCGAGCCTGCGGCAACCTCAGCCTGCATCTGGGCGATCTCGCTGGAGCGCAGATCAGTGAGCAGAGTGTAGTACCTCCACATCAGCTCGTCGGAGACGGACATCACCTTGCCGTACATCTCGCCGGGTGGTTCGTCGATACCGATGGCGTTGCCAAGAGACTTAGACATCTTCTGCACGCCGTCCAGGCCCTCGAGGATGGGCGTCATCAGGACGATCTGCGGCGGCTGACCGTCCTTGCGCTGCAGCTCGCGACCCATCAGCAGGTTGAACTTCTGGTCCGTCCCGCCCAGCTCCACATCGCAGCGCAACGCAACAGAATCGTAACCCTGCGCCAGCGGGTACAGAAGCTCGTGGATCGAGATGTCTTCCTCCGCGCGAAAGCGGGTCAGGAAGTCCTTGCGGTCGAGCATCTGTGAGAGCGTTACCTTGGCCGCGAGATTAATCAGGCCCGCGTAGCCCAGCTTGTCCAGCCACTCGGAGTTGTAGCGTACCTCGGTTTTTTCGGCATCGAGAATCTTGAAGACCTGTGCCTTGTAGGTCTCGGCGTTGCGGTCGATCTCCTCACGGCTGAGCGGCTTGCGCGTGACGTTGCGACCGGTGGGGTCGCCGATGAGCGCGGTGGAGTCGCCGATGAGGAAGATGACGGTATGGCCGAGCTGCTGGAAGTGGCGCAGCTTGCGAATGAGGACGGTGTGGCCCAGATGCAGGTCCGGCGCAGTGGGATCGAAGCCGGCCTTGATCCGCATGGGCACGCCCGAGGCGCGCGACTGCGCGATGCGCTCGCGCAGCGCCTCCAGCGGAATGATCTCCGCTGCCCCCTTGGTAATCAGATCGAGCTGCTCGTCGACAGACGCAAACGTAGGCATATCTTTCTAAGTATAAGTACTAGGAGACACTTCGCCTATGGATCGACTAAACCATGTGACCGCAAATGCGGTATTTAGTGGCACCCGACGGCCCAGCTAAAAGATGTTGCATGTGAATTCAGTCTCTACCAAGACGGCTATTGGCTGCCCATCGAGGGTCTCAGGTTCAAACCTGTACTGACTAATCGCCTTGACCACGCTATCGGCGTAAGCCCGATCAAGATCCGGCTTAGTCACGGTAACGTCGATTACATCTCCATTCGCAGCAACAACGAATTCGATACCAACGCGCAGCTTACGGTGATGCACTCGAGTGGAAAAGGGAATGGTTGGCTTCACCTGCTTGACCAGCCTCGGATATATGAAAACTCCGGGAATTGCAGGAATATTTTTATGAATCTCATCGCGCTCGTCATAGACCGTCTCGCCTCGCGAGTCTTTCGGATGAGTAAGGCTTACAATCCACGGCTTGTCTGATGTCAATGGCCTCTGGGAACTTAGCATAGTATCTTGGGCAGCTAGCATAGGCTGGGCTGTAATCCCAAGCAAGACCAACGTGATCGGAAAGTATCGAAAATAGTTGTACATACGAATATTATTCCATTTGTGGGACACACAAAGGTGCCGACGCCAAAGATAGCGGCAGCGTTGCCGATCGGTGTTACGGCTTAGCCGGAGTGTTGGTGCGGGCTACTTTCCCTTCAACGGCAGGTCGGAGTTCCAGGTATCTGCCTCGACCTTCCAGCTATTGTCGACCTGCTTCTTCCAGATGGCGAGGTATTTCCCGGTGTCGGTGGTGGGCTTGCCCTTGGCCACTTTGGTTGTCATATTGTAGGAACCGAGGATGTAGGCCAGATCGCCAGCCTTAGCAACATCCACGTACATGGGTGTCCAGGAGATGCTAACCCCAGGAATCAAGCGCGTAGCCCACGACTTCTGGATGTCCGGATGTTTGACCAGCAACTCCTCGTTGGCCGGCAGCGAGACTGCGTCGTTGGCGTAGAACGAGAGCAATGTGGTGAGATCGTGCGCCGTCACAGCCTTGAGAACCTGTGCATCGGCATTTTTTATGGTTTGTTCGATTGCCTTGGTATCGACAGGGGCCGGCTGGTTGCAGCCAGCGAGGAGCAGCAATCCGGTAAAGCATCCGCAGGCAGCCATGCCTAGAACCATCTTGGTGAGGTAATTCTGTTCGGAACCAATTTTCATCGGTCTATCCTCTGGCGGGGAAATTACGCCACAACCATTGCGGTTGCAGTGATATCCATCACACCCTATTAGTGCAACTCTTCCCTGCTGACGAACTCCGCCAGTCTTGTACCAAGAACATGGAACCTAGTACCTTGTCCCCATGGATGTGGAACGACTTCGCGCGTATCTGTTGACTCTGCCGAACGCGGCGGAGACGATGCAGTGGGGCGCGAACCTCGTCTACTGGGTGGGGGACAAGGCGATTGGGGGAAAGATGTTTGCCCTGATCAACCTGGACGAGCCGCCCGATCCAGCCACGGGCAAGCCGCACCTGGTCCTTTCTTACTCGGTTGGGCCGGAGCGCTATGCCGATCTACTGGAGGTGGACGGGCTGGTTCCCGCGCCCTACATGGCGCGCATCCACTGGGTTGCAGCCGAGCGCTGGCAGGTGTTCAGCGATGCCGAGTGGAAGCGCGAGCTGCGCGCAGCGTATGAGATTACCCTGGGCAAGCTACCTAAGAAAGTTCGCGCCACGCTCGCCCTGCCCGCCACCGAGCAGCGCCGCCTGATTGCGGCGAGCCGCAAGCTGCTGCAAGCTCGCTCGAAGAAGGCGAAGTAGATGGTCTGGACTGCAGGCGAGCCGCGACGGAAACCTGCAACCACTCTTGTCCTAGGATGGCTGCGCCCTGCGGTCGAATATGCCTGCGAACGAATCGCGATATGCATACACCAGGAAGGCTTCCAGTAATCCGACCACCAATCCAATCACAAGTCCAGAAGGTGCAAGCGTAAGCCCGAACAGCAGAATATTGGTAATCACCCCGGCCAACAGGGTCAGTCCGAGGGGTACGTAGCGCCCGAAGAGCAGCAACAGCCCGCTTGCAGTCTCTACAAATCCGTAGAACTTAATCCATCCATGGGTAAACATGAGCACCATCAGCGCGCCCGCATCGCCGGTTGGCATTGGGGCGTGCAGGAAGGGAATAATCTTGTCGAACCCAAAGACCACAAACACCAGACCCAGCAGAATACGCGCGATCAGTACGGCAATCTTCATGCAGTTTGCTCCTCGATTGGAGATGATTATCTGACCCCACTACCCGCCGGCTTGCACATTTATCCGATGCCGGGGAGAGTGATCTGATGCAAAATGAAGCCATGAGCCAAGAATCCCATCCCGCCCCAGGCGTCACCCTCTCGCTAGCCGGTCGCACTGCCCTTATTACGGGAGGCTCGCGCGGCATTGGCGCGGCTACCGTCCGACTATTCCGCAGGGCCGGGGCACGCGTCGCTTTCAGCTATCAATCCACCGCGGTGCAGGCCCATGCCCTGTCTGCCGAATGTGGCGGCGACTCTGTGTGCCTGCCAATCCAGCAGTCGCTGGCAACCCCTGAAGACGGCGAGGCCCTGGTTGCCCATACCTTGGAGGCCTTCGGTGACTTGGACATACTGGTGGCCAACCACGGCATATGGCCGCCCGTGGAAGCCACCGTAGCCGCCATGAGCGCTGCTCAATGGCGTCGCACCCAGGCCACCAACGTGGACAGCGTCTTCGGCCTGGTACACGCCGCTGCGGCGCACATGCTGACTCGCCCGCGCGGCCCCGCCAGCACCGAAACCGCCGGCTGCGTTCCGTTGCAACCAGCGCGAGGCCACATCGTCCTGATCGCCTCCGCTGCTGGACAACGCGGCGAAGGCGGCCACGCCGACTACGCCACCAGCAAGGGAGCTATCATCGCGCTTACCAAGTCGCTCTCCTCCGAACTGGCTCCGCACGGCATTTATGCCAACTGCGTTGCCCCCGGCTGGACGCACACTGAAATGACCGGCTCCGTATTCGACCGCCCCGAGGACGCCGCCCGCACTAATCCCACCATCCCCGTAGGTCGCCCCGGACATGTCGATGAGATCGCCGGGCCCATCCTGTTCCTCTGCACTCCCTTTGCGGGCTTCATCTCCGGCGAGATATTCAACGTCAACGGCGGCGCAGTGCTGACCGGCTGAGGCGCGTCACGAGGCTTCCTGCTGCCGCAAGCAGGCCAAACGAACGGACAGCCTCGTATACTGAGACCGATGAGCGGTATTTGCACCGGAAGATCAATCCGCATGAAACGCTTTGTCGTCCCAGCCACGTTCCTACTTGTAGCCGCGACCCTGCTGGCTACGCCGCAGCGCCTCCGCGCGCAGGCATCCGACATTCCCAGTGCCGCGCCCGCCTCCTCCTCTCCCAGCCAGAGTGACACCGAGCGCGGACGCCAGCTCATCGACCAGATGATTGCAGCGCTGGGCGGCCCTGCATGGCTGAACCGCACAACTATTCAACTGGATGGCCGCACCTCTTCCTTCTTCCGTGGCCAACCTAACCCGTACATTACCGAGTACCACGAGACTCGCCGTCTGTCCGCCTCCGGCCAGCCCGAGGCTGACCGCGTTGGCTTCCTTACCGAGCGCAGCATGATCCTGCCCGGCAAAAAGACCGATGTGGTGCAGATATGGACCAAGGGCCATGGCTACGAGGTCACGTACAAGGGTCAGACTGACCTGCCCAAGGACCAGGTGGAGGAGTACTACCGGCGCAGCGCCCACTCCATAGAAACCGTTGTCCACGAGTGGCTCAAGGCTCCCGGCGTAATAATCGTGGCCGAGGGCACACAGATGGTGGAGCGCCGTCTGGCAGACCGCGTCAGTGTGCTGACAGCCGATAACGACGCCATTACCCTGGACCTGGACGCCGTCACTCACCTTCCTGTGCGGCGCACCTTCCGCTGGCGCAACACACAGTTCAAGGACTACGACGAAGACACGGAGACCTACGACGACTACCACACCATTCAGAGCATTCCCACAGCCAT
This sequence comes from uncultured Granulicella sp., assembly GCA_903932155.1. Classification (GTDB taxonomy): domain Bacteria; phylum Acidobacteriota; class Terriglobia; order Terriglobales; family Acidobacteriaceae; genus Edaphobacter. The sequence continues at coordinate 24,956 of CAIZFH010000315.1, forward strand.
GACCATCACCCGTTACCACAATGGAGACATGGCCGGACAGCGCTACACCACCAAGGTGGTCTACAACGTACCCCTGGACCCCTCGCTGTTCGATCCCAGCGTCGCCCTGAAGAAGAAGTGACAGGCATTTATACTCAAGCGAGATGAGCAACCACCCCAACCAGCCCGCCGCCGACACCAGGATCGTGGACATCAACGAAATTATGTCCCTGCTTCCCCACCGTTATCCCTTCCTGTTCATCGACCGGCTGATCGAGATGGAGCGCATGAAGCGCGTGGTCGCCATCAAGAACGTCACCATCAATGAACCATTCTTCGCCGGACATTTTCCCAACTTCCCCATCATGCCTGGGGTGCTGATTATTGAGGCCATTGCACAGGCCGGCGCGGCGCTGCTGCTGACCGAGGTGCCGGATCGGGCCTCCAAGCTGATGGTCTTCACCAGCATCGATGACGCGCGCTTCCGCCGCCCGGTGGTACCTGGCGACCAACTCCGCATTGAGGTTACAGTGCTGAACTGGCGCACCAGCGCGGTCAAGATGCGCGGCATTGCCACGGTAGATGGCAAGGTAGCGTGCGAGGCTACGGTGATGTGCGCGATGACCAACCGCAAGCCCGCCGAACCAAAAGCCGCGCCAGCCGGAACTGCAACGCCAGCCGGAGCCTCCGCCGAGTGAGCAATATCCATCCCACTGCGATCGTTGCCCCAGGCGCGCAGATACCGGCATCGTGCAAGATCGGGCCATTTTGTACTGTTGGGCCGAATGTCGTACTCGGCGACGAGTGCGAGCTTGTCTCCCATGTCGTGCTCGACGGCCATCTCACCCTCGGCCGCGGCAACCGCATCTTTTCCTTCGCATGCATCGGCATCGCGCCTCAGGACCTGAAGTATGCGGGGGAACCAACGCGCTGTGAGCTGGGCGACAACAACACCATCCGCGAATCGGTCACTATCTCGCGCGGAACGGTGGGCGGCGGCGGCATTACCCGCTTGGGCTCCGGCTGCCTGATCATGGCGTATGTGCATATCGGACACGACTGCGAGATTGGCGACGGATGTATTCTGGCCAACGCGGCCACGCTGGCTGGCCACGTTGTGATCGAGGAGTACGCCGTGGTTGGCGCGCTGTGTCCGGTGCACCAGCACTGCCGTATTGGGCGCTACTCCTACATTGGCGGAGGGACGACGATTACGCAGGACGTACTGCCGTATTCACTGACCTGCATCGAGCGCAACAACCACGCCTACGGGATGAACAAGGTCGGCCTGGAGCGACGCGGCTTTACCCCGGCGCAGCTCAAGGCCCTGCGCCAGGCCTACCGCCTGTTGCAGGCATCCAAATTGAATACCACGGACGCGCTGGTGGCCATCCGCGCCACGCTGCTTGCTGATGGTGCCTCTGGAGACACGGAACACGTCGCGTACCTCGCGGACTTCATTGCCGCCAGTCATCGCGGAGTGATTAAGTAAGATCAACAGATATGCACAAGCTCCTTCTCCTCCTCTTCGCAACCCTCCCCGCACTCTCACAGACTCTACCCGCGCGCGGCACTCCCATCGATGTTTACGACAGCTTCGAAGGTGCGAAGCTGAGCCCTCTGTGGGAGACAACACCCATCGCCTCCGGCGCACTCCGGATGCAGTCGGAGATCGTTCGAGCGGGACACAGTGCCATCCAAATCACCCTCCATGCCAACGACAAGTTCGAAGCTGGCCAGCATGATGATGGTGACAGCGAACGCGATGAGATCCTCGAAGCCCGCGCGCTTACCTCGCACGAAGACACTCCCTATGAGTTCTCGTGGAGCATGTATCTGCCCGCCGATTTCCCCATCGTTCCAGTGCGCCTTGTTGTTGCCCAGTGGAAGCAGTATTGTGGTACCGACATGGCTCCCTGCTCCGACGACAGCCCAGTGCTCGCCGTTCGCTACGTTAATGGGGTTCTTTCTATCACACAGAGCTTTGGCCGCAGCGATAAAACTCCTCTTTACGAGGAGAAGCGAGATCTGCGCGGGCACTGGCTCGATCTCCGCTTTCAAGCACGCTTCACCCCGCAGACAACTGGCTTCATTAAGGCATGGCTCGACGGTAAGCAGGTGGTGGACTTTACCGGTGTCACGGCCAACGCGGAGAACGCGGCCACTGGATACACGACTCCGGGTTACTACTACTTCAAGATGGGCCTCTACCGCGACGTCATGCCCCAGCCCATGACGATCTACCTGGATGAGTACCGCAAGAAGCAACTGCCCTGAAACGGAGAAAGCGCCGGGTGGGCCAATTGAAGAGAGACCTGAAGATTTGAGGTAGAAGCGAAAGAGGGGGATGGTGCGCCCGAGAAGATTCGAACTTCTGGCCTACAGCTTCGGAGGCTGCCGCTCTATCCAGCTGAGCTACGGGCGCACACCTCAAGCCTAGCATGGAGGGGCTTGCATCGCATCTGCGCACGGGCGGCATCTTATCTGTGTGCTTGACAGGGTTTGGCGGAGAGTCGAGCATCGATAAGGATAAGGCTTGCAGGAGAGAGGTAGCCGCATTCACAACGAAAGTCTGGCGCTTAACCACTCAACCGTAAAGAAAGAGACACCATGAGAATATATCGTTCGCATCTTCGCTTCCGCTCGCTCGCCCTACTTGCCTCGGTTGTACTGCTGGCCATTGCCCCGACTTCGCTCACGGCACAACCGGCGGCCCCATTGCCCAGCCCAGCCGCAACCGCCAACGTCAGCGTGGCCGGTGGCAGCATCACCATTAACTACAACTCGCCGCAGATGAAGGGACGCAAGATCATGGGAGACCTTGTTCCCTACGGCAAGGTGTGGCGGACGGGCGCGAATCCCGCGACCACTCTAATTACCACAATCCCGCTGAAGTTCGGCACGCTGCTGGTTCCGGCTGGGACGCATACGATCTACTCGCTACCTGGCGCAGACACATGGCAGCTCATCCTCAACAACCAGACCGGGCAGTGGGGCCTCACATACGATCAAAGCAAGGACCTGGGCCGCATCCCGATGAAGGCCAAGCCTATGACCGCTCCGCAGGAGGGTATGAGCCTGAGCTTTGAGAACTCCACGGCAAAATCCACCGAGCTGCACATGCGCTGGGAGACGACCGACCGCTACGTCGTGATTACTGCGCCGTAGGTACGGCGAGATCGCTTCCTTTGGCCTCAGGCCCCAGTGCGGCGACTGTTGCAACTACGACAGCGACGATCACCACGGTTCCAGAGAGGGCGACGTTCAATGCGCCGCCGTTGTGGCGCGCGGCGTAGGCTGCCTGGAAGACTGCATTGCGCGAGGAGAGCAGATTGCCAAGCTGGTAGGCGACGCCGGGGAAGATGGCGCGCACCGGGCCGGGAGCCAACTCGTTCAGGTGCGCTGGGATGATTCCCCACGCGCCCTGCACCATGAACTGCATCAAGAACCCGCCCACGGCCAGCATGGCCATGGAGTGTGACCAGGCCCACAGTGGAACCATGGGAATGGCTAAGAGCGCGGCCAGCAGGATGGTCTTCCTGCGACCGAGTTTCTCAGAGAGAGTGCCGCAGCAGATGCCGCCGACAAACGCCCCGATGTTGGCAATGGCGGCGACCAGGCCGACGTGGCCATCGCTGAGTCCGCGGTCCAGCAGGAAGGTGGGGTAGAGGTCCTGCGTGCCGTGGCTGAACGAGGTGAACGCGGTCATTAGAACGACCAGGAAGAGAAAAGTCGGCAGATAGCAGAGGGATAACCTGACAATGTGTTGCAGGCGCGCGAAGTCGAAGGCAATTGTAGGGGCCAGACGACGCCGATCGCGGCTGGCAAGCCATACGGGCGACTCCTCCACCTTGTATTGCAGGTAGAAGGCGAGCAGTGCGGGCAGCGCTCCCACCATGAACAGCACGCGCCAGTTTGTCAGAATGCCTGAGCCATGCAGGTGCGGAAATAAGAGGCCGAACAATGCGGCGGCGAGCAGGTTGCCGACTACATAGCCTTCCTGCAGTAGACCAGAGAAGAAGCCGCGTCCGCGGGCTGGCAAAGTCTCCAGGGCGAGTGCCGCGCCAACGCCCCAGACACCCCCCATGGCGACGCCGAAGAGAGCGCGGCAGACCAGAAAGCTGTGCAGGGTGGGCGCGAAGGCCGAGGCCAGCTCGAAGACGGAGAAGGCGACGACATTGAGCATCAGGGTGGGGCGGCGACCGAATCGTTCCGCCATCGCTCCAAATAGGAGTGCGCCGACCGGACGCATCACCAGGGTCCAGAAGATGGCTTCGGCAACCTGTTTGACGCCGATGTGGAAGTCCGCCGCGATCGCCTTCAAACAGAAGGTGAGCAGAAAAAAGTCGAAGGAGTCGAGAGTCCAGCCGAGGAAGCAGGCTAAGAAGGTGTTGCGTTGGACCCGTGTCAACGCTCGTATCTCGTGGAATAACGGCACCGCAGAATCTTAGCATTCCGGATGGATGTACGGTTGCTGCGGCGAAAAGGCAGGGCTGGCTACATCTTGGCGCGCAGCGGTGTCACCTGAGCCATGGGAGGCAACGGAATGACCTCGGGTTCCTGCACATAGTTCTTCAGCAACTGGTGGTGCAGGCAGTAGAGAGCCAGTTCCAGGCGGTCGCTGACGCCCAGCTTGTCGTACACCTTGCGCAGGTAGTTCTTGATGACCTGTTCGGTGGTGCCGATCTGGTAGGCGATCTCTTTATTGCGCATGCCACGGGTGATGCAACTGATGATGGCCAGCTCTTTCTTGGTGATCTTGGGCAGAACGCGTGGGCTGGTAAGCGAGCTGGCCTGGGAGCGATAGGCCTCGATAACCCAGCTTATGGACTGGTTGTCGATCCAGGTTTCGCCGTCGGCGATCTTGCGTACGCATTTGATGAGCAGGTCCGGTGAGATGGAGCGGGGGACTACACCGCGCACGCCGCGTCGATATAGCTCCACAATGTTATCTTCGTCGGACTCCACAACCTGGACAATAATTTTTGCGTCGGGGCTATGCTTTACCAATTCCGGAATGGCGTTGACAGTGCCGGCAATCAGTTGGCCTTCGAGGACTACGACATCGGTCGGGTAGCGATCCAGCGCTGTAAGCAGATTGGCGAACGATTCTGCCTGCGCCACCACACGGATGTCGTCTTCCAGGGCGAAGACTTTCTTCATGCCAACGCGGTAGATGGTCTGCGAGTCGGCGAGGATAACGCGTATTCCGGTTGTCGCGCCGGAGTGTTCCTGTGGGCTGCTTGTGGGCTGCTCATGCCCGTTGATGGTGGACGGGGCATGCCCGTTGGGTATGGACTTTACCGAATTGAGAGTTAAGGTCATCGTTTAAACCCTGAGAGTGTAATCGTCAATTACCGCGGCCACCATCGTTTCTTTCCCTGATTGCTGATGCCGGACGACCCGGCCCGTGCATTGAATTGAAACATCGCTGGCCCAACCCATGACTTCCGACGGCATATCCATGGTGAACTCGATGCGATTGCCAACTTCCGGCAGATAGTTAGATGCGAACAGGAGCCCGTTGGAGGAGATATCTCTTGTGGTTGCCTCCACCACTCCGTTCTCCGTAATCAAATGGAGCGCAAGCCTGAGAGGAAAACGGACTGCTGTCCGGATGGCACCCCGCGCTCCAGGTTTTTGCCACTCGGCCACAATTCCTCCTTTGGAGAACCCCAGACGAGCACGTTTCGTAGCTCTGTGGTTACCAAAGTTTATGCTACATGATCATTGTGCCACTCAACTTCCGCGCACAATCACACATAAGTTGCAATGATGAGAAATAGTAACGGGGCGGATTTTTCGGGGGGTTGGGCAATCCACCTTAAACATGTCGTCCGCCGTCCGCTGCGCCCGTCGCCACCGCACTCCGGTCGCGACGAGCGGAAGAGACGCCAAATCAGGGGTTGGCATCCATAAAGGACTGGATTTCCTGCATTTCATCGCTGGTAAGGCGGTAGGTTGCAGCTGGCCATACGCCATCCACCTGCTGTGGGCTGCGCGCTCCCACGATGGCTGCGGTAATGGCAGGGTTGGCGAGCGTCCAGGCAATGGCGACCACGCCGGCCGAGACGTCACGGCGGGCACCGATATTCCCTAGCAGGTCTGCGAGAGCCAGATTGCGGGTCAGCACAGGCTCCTGAAACTGCTTTGCGTTGCGCCGGAAGTCGTCCTCCGGCAGGTTGGCGACGCGCTCTTTGGTCATGGCGCCGGTGAGAAGGCCAGAGACCTGGGGCGAGTAGTTGATGACGCCGATGCCGCGATCCACGCAGAAGGGCAGGACCTCCGCCTCCACCGCGCGGTTTAGCAGCGAGTAAGGAGGCTGTAGTGATGCGATGGGAGCGATCTTTAGGCACCGCTCCAACTGCGCCACCGAGAAGTTGGATACGCCGATGTGTCTGACCTTGCCTGCGTTCTTTAGCTCGGCCATCGCGGTCCAACCCTCCTCAATGTCCTGATCCTCCACGGGCCAATGGATCTGGTAGAGGTCGATGACGTCCAACTGGAGTCGGCGCAAGCTGTCGTCCACCTCGCGGCGAATCTCGAGCAGGGTGCGTCGGATACCACGCTTATCGTCCCAAACCATGCCGCTCTTGGTGAAGACGAATGGCTTCACCGAGGACTGTTTGACGGCCTGGCCGACGATCGTTTCGGAGTGGCCGAGTCCGTAGATGGCCGCCGTGTCGATCCAGTTGACGCCGAGGTCGATGGCCTTGCGGATGGCAGCGATGGAGGCGTTATCGTCCTGCGGTCCCCAGGCAAAGGCCCAGTTTCCCCCGCCGATGGCCCACGCGCCAAATCCGACCGGCGTGAGCCACATCTCCGTATTGCCGAGCTGCCTCATTTCCATTGGTTGACTCCCTGTCGCGCGGTTATTGCTCAGCTTCAATTTTACCGAATTTTGCCAATTAGAATCTAATACTTACCCTGAATCCCTTTGAATCGCTTATCTTGCGGGCAATATCGCGTAACGGCCTGATTCGGGATACTTTATTGGAAACAAATTCCTCCCTTCTACGCAACAAAGCCGCCCCAGGTTGGAGGCGGCCCTGTCAGATCGGAAACTTTATCCCTTATGCTCTACCGCTACTTTCGTGTCCGTCTTTTCCCGGATGTCAGTGTACTCGGCCGTATACGGGGTCTTCCCGAAGATCGTCCAGAAGTAGTTAATCGTGTAGCGCAGCGCGATGCGCAGCGTCCCTTCCTTCTTCAGACGCCGCGCGGACGAGTACATCTTCAGGTCGAACGTGAACTTCGCCTCGCCCACCTGGTGCATCCGCCGAGCGATATCGGTGTCTTCCCCGTAGAACGAGATCGATGTATCGAACCCGCCGATCTGTTCCAGTGCTGTGCGCCGCAGCACAAAGTTGCCGCCCTGCACCATCGATCCTGCGCGCAGAATGTATCGGTTCAGCACATACACCAGATACGCAATCAGGTAGAAGATCTGCACGCTGAAGCGCTGGCTGGGCGACATATCGTAGTAGATGAACGGCCCGCTCAGCGACACCAGCTTCGGCTCGGCGGCAAACTCCTTCAGCACCGTCGCGACCCAGCCCGGAGTCAGCCGCGAGTCGGAATCAACATTGGCGATCAGCTCGCCCGTGCTGGCCGCAAATCCAGCCTGCCGCGCAAACGTCAGCCCCTTCTGCGGCTCGTCCACCACGCGCACGCCATACGAAAGCGCTACCTCGCGCGTGCGGTCGGTGCTTGCATTGTTCACTACGATGATCTCGACTGCATCGCCCAGCTCCCGCGTCTGCGCCAGCACAGACTCCAGACAAGCCGGGAGATACGCCTCTTCGTTGTACGCCGGAATCACAAAGCTCAGCCGCATACACTCACGCTAGCCCCCGAATGTTACAGGACAGCGACAATCCCGCCCGCGAATCCGCGCGAGTACCTGCCGCTGCCTGTCTCATATAGGATGCGCAAATTACTGCGCGGGCGCTGGATCGTCCGGCATCACCGCGCCGGCCTTCACCCACTGCTCGATGGTGGCAATGTCCTCGTCGCTCATCTTCGGGGCCTTCGAGGGCATCGGCTTGGGATCTTCAGGAGGGCCTTCATGCCGGATCAGCTTCACCAGCAGGCTGTTCGCCGGATCGCCCGGCACAATCGCCACACCACTGCGTCCGCCCTTCATCGTCGTCGCTTTCGTCTGCAGGCTCAGCCCGCCCTTGCGATTCATATCGAAGTGGCACTTGCCGCAGTTCGTCTGCAGCAGCGGCCTCACCTTCTCCGTGTAGAACGCCGGCTTGTTGGCCGCATCCTGCGCCGCCACCACACGCAACCCAGACCCAGCCAGCACCGCGCCTGCCAGCACCACCGCCATTACACCTGCACCTGCAAAAACTCTCCGCATCCATCCTCCTCAAATCTCTTTTGCCTGAATTTAGAAACCTGGCCCGAAGACAATCCTGCCCCACACCCTCTATTAACCGAAGAGTACACAGAACCTGTATGGTCACTTACTGTAAGTTTACGTTCCACGTAGGGTAGAAGTTGCTCTGGTGCCTCCGCACCTCCAAAAATTTAATCATGCGCACAAAAGCCCACGTGGCTCTACTGTTCGCTCTGGCCTGCCTGCCACTTAGCGGTCTGCCGTTGCTTGCCGCCAAGCCGACGCGGTCCATCTCGCGCCGCAGCGAAGGACGGCTCATCGTCGCTCAGCCCACGCAGCGTCTCTCCCGCGAACATTCCGCTCGCAGGAGCGCAAACGCTCGTCTGAATTCGCGCCTGCGCTCGCACGCCAACGCGCGGGCAGTCGAGCAGCCCGTCGCAGCCAATCTCTCGCGCTACGCCGGCCCGACCGCGCCGCACAGCAGCGCCACGCGCCATGCGCACACGCCTGCTCTCGACTCCTATCCAGAGGCAACCAGCGTCCACGCCTGGATGCGCACCCGACAGGAGCAGCAGAGTTCGCTGGCCGCGCACACAGCCATCGCGACGGCAGACCAGGGCTTACGCACCTCCAGGACTACATTACCTGCGACGCCTGCTACCAATGCAGCTCCTGCTCAACAGTACAATCCCGCAGCGCTGCAGCAGCCTGCTCAGCGCGACCCGTCCGACAATCAGCAGGACTCCGGCAACTCCACCATGCTCATCAACATCGGCGGTGTCCTCCGCCCTGTCGCCGAAGCGCATCCGCTCCCTTCCATCGAAGAGGAGGCTGCGACGCCCGTCATTCTCCCCGCGCTGCGCGTCTCCGCACTCTACGACAGCCGCGGTCGCCTCATCATTCCCCAGCCGCTCTACGGTTCGCACGATATACTGCTCCACCAGAACCAGATGGCCGATCACGATGGCCTGGACCGTGTGCGCGACGAAGCCGACCTACTCGCGCTGCGCCGCCAGCATCAGCTCGTCGCCCTTCCGGAGAACGAGGCGCTGCGTGTCGACGGCCGCCTGCCTGAGGATCGCCGTTTCTCGCGCCCCTGGACCGCGGACTTCCTGGCGGCTCTCGCTACCGATCATTACGCCAGCTTCCATATGCCGTTGCAGGTCAACTCCGCCGTGCGTACCGTCGAGTTCCAGCGCCACCTTACGCACAGCAACGCCAACGCCGCGCCTTCCACCGGAGACACCGCTTCGCCGCATCTCACCGGCCAGGCCGTCGACATCGCCAAGCACGGCCTCTCCATCACCGAGATCGCCTGGATGCGAGCCTACCTCCAGCCACTTATCGGCCAGGGCAAGATCGACGTCGAAGAGGAGTTCCAGCAGTCCTGCTTCCACATCAGCGTCTACAAAAGCTACGCCCCAGCCACGTCCGCCCACGTCACCCTCGCCGCAGCCCACTGACTCTTTATTCAGCCGACTTCAGCAAAGTCTCCGCCCCAATCACATCGGCCGCAACAATCTCATCCGCTTCCACATAGTCGAACAGCGGGTAGCCTGCCAATTTCCATCCGTCGAAGCCGCCCCGCAGCGGACGCACACGCGTAATACCCAACCGGTGCAGTTGCAGCGCGACCTTCGCGCTTGTCTCCTCCGAAGGGCAGGTGCAGTATAGAATCACGTCTCGGTCGCGGGGGATGCGTTCCGCATGGCGCGCCACCTCGCTCGGCCCAATGCGCACCGCGCCGGGCAACACACGCGGATCGGGCAGGTAGTCCAGTGGATGCCGCAGATCGACTATGTAGGGCTGCGGAGTCCCGTCCAGAGCCGCCTCGTCCATCATCGCCTTCAACTCGTCGGGCTCTAATCGCATATCGCGCACCCGAGCCAGAAAGCGTCGCTGCTTCACCACGCGCCACAGTAAGAAACCCACCACCATCAGAAGGAATACGACCGCGGCGAACTGGCTCAGAAACGCGAATAGTCCCTGGCTGCGACTCACCACATCCCCAAAGAAGCGACCCGCAAATAGAAACGAGATCGACCACACCATCGAACCCATCAGGTCAAACAGCAGGAACCGCGCATAGCTCATGCCGGTCTGACCTGCAATCGGCGCGGCAACCGTCGACAGTCCCGGCACAAACTTTGCAAACAACAGGGTCACAGGCCCGCGTCGCGTAAAATAGCCCTCCGTCCGCGCCACACAGGTCGTAGATTCCAGAGACATCCGGCACAGCAGCCGTACCACGCGGCTACCAAAGTTTCGTCCCAAGGCAAACCACGTCGAATCCGAGATCAGGCACGCAGCAAGCACCGCCAACTCCGCCGAGCCCGCGCTCAAGCGATGGGTCGCGCTCAGCGTTCCCGCGGCAAGCAACAGCGGAATGCTGGGTGCGGGCAGCCCAAGCTGCTCCACCAGCACCCACAAAAAGAGGATCGCATAGGCATGCCCGACAAAGAATCCAATCGCAATTGGCATGGGGAATACTCCTCTTTCTATGGTTGGGTACAGCTATATAGATGAGTTCACTCCATTGATGGATGCCGGACATGGTTCGCGGGCCGCCGGTTGCCCGTTTCAGTGCAGTTTCACCACCTCAATCGGCTTTGAACTCACACCCGGCAGATTCACCCATGTTTAAGGTTCTTAAGCCTATACTTGTGGTCGGCTACGCAGAAACGTCCAATCCAGACGCCGCGCTGGCCTAGCCGAAAGTTTATAGCACCACCAGGAGACGCACCTTTATGTCACGCAAATTGCTCATTCTCGCCACCCTTACCGCCCTGCTTCCACTCGCAGCGGTCGCACACGCCCAGACCGGCCCCTACAAAGTCCTTCAGACCGTCAAGGTCGGTGGCGATGGCGGTATGGACTACGTCACCGCCGACTCCGCCAACCGCACCCTCTACGTCGCGCGCTCCGGAGCCGCAGGCCACATCGGCGTCTTCAACCTTGACACCTTCGCGCAGGTCGGCGACATCCCGGGAACCAGCGGGCACGGCGCAATCGTCGACGACGTCACTGGGCACGGCTTCGCCACCTCCCGCGCCATCACCATACAATTATTACATCTTGATAATTCGCCTCTCAAACGTTTTGACACAAGATCATTGATTCGTTCGCGCAAACTGTCAATTTTAATGGTTTTAATAATTTCTGCGGCAAATGCATACATCAACATCATTCTGGCTTCGTTTTCGTCAATCCC
>CAIZFH010000316.1 GCA_903932155.1 uncultured Granulicella sp.
ACCAGGCGCTGGCCAAGGAGGCCGGAGATTTCGTCCAGCATCATCAGCTTCGATGGATCGCTGACGGCGATGGCGAGACGGCCCTCCAACTGTTCCAGCGGAACGAAGTTGTAGCGGAACATCAGGTCAACGGGAACGCTCTTGAAGAGATCATGTGAGATTTTGAAGTTCTTGAGGTCTACGAATTCGGCGTGGTAGCGCATGGCGAGGGCCTGGGCGCGCTCCACCTCGCTCATCCCCATCTCGCTTACGCTCAGCGGAACTGCAACCGGAGTAGCCATATATCTGTAAGACTCCCGTCAGGCGAAGTGGTTAGAACGAAAGCGAAATACTTTGTGGGCTGATGTGTTCAAGTGCCGAATTAAAGCCATTATTTGAGGCGCGCGCCGAGTTCTACCTCCTCGAGGAAACCGGCGAGGACAGGTGCGCCGGCGGGGCCGATGCTTGCCGCGACGACCATCCCCTGCGACTCCAGGCCGCGCATCTTGCGCGGAGCGAGGTTGGCGACGATGACCACCTTGCGTCCGATGAGGGATTCAGGGGTGTAATACTCGGCGATGCCGGCGAGGATCTGACGGCGCGGGAAGTTGGGGCCGAGATCGACTTCCAGGCGGAGGAGTTTGTCGGCCTTGGGGATACGTTCGGCGACAACGATCTGGGCGATGCGGAGATCGACCTTGGCGAAGTCGTCGATGGTAATTTGGGGCGAGTTGTCCGTTGCAGGTTGCAGGTTGTCAGTTGGGGCAGCGGGGGTGGCGGCTGTGGCTGGCGCGGTGGGTGCGGCGGTTTCTGCCGGTGCGGCGGTGGTTGTTTCGGGGGTGGTGGGGTTTTCCATGTCGGTCATGATCTGGGCGAGTCCTTTGTCTGCTCGGGGAAAGATGGGGGCGAGGGGGCCGAGCTTTGTGCCAGGAGGACAAGCTGTCAGTTGCCCTTTCTCCAATGAAAGATTCGTCGAACCGAAGCCTAGCTGAGTCCATACTTTGCCGGTCGTAAATGGCATAAAGGGATCGAGGCATATTGTTATAAGTTTGATCGACTCCGCGGCGATGAAAAGAACTCGCTTAAGCCGCTGCTGATTTCTGTCATCGTTTAGCTTAGCCAGTTTCCATGGTGCTTCGGCACTAAGATATGCATCGGTAGCAGCAATCAGGCCGCTGATTTGCGCAAGATAGTTTGTGAAGTTGTAGCTATCCTTTTCATCTTCGATATTCTTTGTGACTTGTAGCATCTTAATTCTCAGCGCAACGCCGAGTTCATCCTGTCCTTCTGAATGGCGAACTTCAACATCGGGAATCTTCCCTTCGAAGGATGTATTAATCATGTTCAACGTGCGGCTAACGAGGTTGCCGTAGCCATTAGCGAGATCGGCGTTGTAGCGGGTGATGAGGGCGTCGAAGCTGAAGCTGCCGTCCTGGCCGAAGGGAATCTCGCGGAGGAGGAAGTAGCGGAGCACGTCGGCGGCGAACAGATCGCGCTCGGCCTTGGTGCTCTCAGGAAACTGCTTGCCGTACACCTCGTCTCCGAAGGCGTCGAGGATGGTCTCGGTGCGGACTACGTTGCCGCGTGACTTCGACATCTTCGATTCTTCGAAGAGCAGCCAGCCGTGGGCGATGATGGATTTGGGGAGCGGCAGGCCGGCGGCGAGCAGAAAGGCGGGCCAGTAGATGCAGTGCTGGCGGGTGATCTCTTTGCCCACGAGGTGGAGATCGGCGGGCCAGTATTTTTTGAACTTGGCCTGCTCGGCGGGGTCGTCGCTACCGTAGCCGATGCCGGTCAGGTAATTGGCGAGGGCGTCGAGCCAGACGTACATCACATGCTTCTTGTCCGTTGTGCTGGCGGCGGGTTCTGGGATGGGAATACCCCAGGTGAAGCTGGAACGCGAGACCGACAGGTCGCGGAGTTCGCCCTTTACATACTCGATTCCCATGGCAGAGCGAGCGATCTCGAGGCCTTGTGCGCGGGCTTCTACGACGTTGCCGCGCAGGAAGCTGAGGACCTCGTTCTTGCGTGTGTCGGGAGCGATGTGTAGCGTGTTGGATTCGATGAGGTCGAGAAGCGGCAGTTGGTAGTCGCTCAAGCGGAAGAAGAAGTTCTCTTCGGTTACGGTCTCGGTTGGCCTGCCGTCTGGGCCGATCGTTCCAGGGGGGCCTTCGACGAAAATCTCTTCCGAGACACAATACTGGCTGGTATAGGAACTGAGGTAGATGGCACCACGCTCATAGTGGGCGGCGAAGAGCTTTTGCGCGCCTGGTATGTGCTTCACGTCAGTGGTGCGATTGTAGATGTCGTAGGTAAGCCCCATGCGGTCCCAGAGATCGCGGAATTGGATCGAGATTTGATCGGCGAAATGCTGGGGCGGGATGGCTGCTGCTGCGGACCGCTCTGTCTTCTGGCCGTGCTCGTCGGTGCCGGTGAGGAAGAAGGTGTCGTCACCGAGCAGTCGGTGGCGCCGCGCGATGACATCGGCGGCGATGGTGGTATAGGCGTGGCCGATGTGGGGGCGCGCGTTGACGTAGTAGATCGGCGTGGTGAGGTAGAATTTTTCCGCAGTTTCTGGCATCGGCTTGATAGGTCAGTTTAGCAGGTTGGGCAAGTTGGCCGGGGCCCATTGGCCCAGTAGGAAACCGCATCAGGAAACGCAGCCGTCACCCCAGCGAGCATGTGCACTTGCCGGGGGCGGATGTGTGGTTTAGCCGATACGTCGTCAGGCTGTTTGTAGTGTGTCGGAGTTCTCCGTCTTGACTCCCAGCCTTGGTACCAGGAGCTGGAATATGGCGAGTGCGAGGACATAGGCCAGAGCAGCGACGGAGAAGACAAGCAACGGGTGGAGCGAAAGATTGCGTTTGACGATCCAAGTGAAGCAGGCCCCGCCAACCGCACCGAACGCGCCCCCTATGCCGACGATGGTGGAGACAGCTGTGGAGGGGAACATATCGCCGGGCGTAGAGAAGAGGTTGGCTGACCAGCCCTGGTGGGCCGCGGCGGCGAGAGCAATGATCAGCGTGGCAGGCCAGGGGTTGGATGGAAAGAGGGCACCCATGTGCGGCACCAGCATGAGCGGCAGGGCAAGAAGGGCCATAAAGAGCATAGCGAGCTTGCGTCCGTTATTGACCGAGTAACCGTGTTCCATGAGCCAGCCCGAGAGCGACCCTCCAAAGATGGACCCGACGGTGGAGATGACGTAGACAGTGACGATGAACCAGTAGGCTTGCTTGAGGTCGAGACCGTAGTTCCGGTTAAGGATTTGCGGGAGATAGAAGAGATAAAACCACCAGACACCGTCGGTGAGCCCCTTGCCGATGGCAAAGGCGTAGGTGCCTGGCCGCAGGAGCAGAACCGAGAGAGGAATGTTTCCACCGTAGGCAGTCTGAGAGACGAGGTCTGCGTCGATGTTGGTCTGTGTCTGCGTGGAGCCGCGGCGGAGACGATTGTACGGGAAGCAAAGCCATACGATGAGCCAGAGCATGCCGAGGGAGCCGGTAGCAATGAATGCGGCGCGCCACCCGAAATGGCCGGTGGCGAAGCTTATTAGGAGCGGGGCAAGGAAGAAGGAGGCGCAGGTGCCGGAGTTGAATATCCCGACTGCCTTTCCGCGCTCTTCGATGGGGAACCACTCGGTTGTGGCCTTAATGGCGGCAGGAAAGTTGCCGGACTCTCCCAGGCCGAGGAAGACGCGTGCGAGACAGAAGCCGGCGACCGAGGCGACCAGCGAGTGGCTCATGGAGGAGAGCGCCCAGATGAAGATGGCTAGGGCGTAACCGGCTTTAGTGCCCAGCTTGTCGATGACGCGACCGGCGAGGAGGAAGCCGACCCCGTAAGCAATCTGAAAGAAGATGATGACGTTGCCGTAGTTATTGTCGAAGACCGGTTGGTGAAACCTGTCGGCGAGTGCGTTCCAGCCCATGAACGGCGCGTCATGGAGGAGCGGCTCAATGAAGGAGAAGACCGAGCGGTCCATGTAGTTGATGGTGGTGGCGGCAAAGAGCAGGGCGCAGACAAACCAACGGACATTGGTGCTCTGCGGCGCGGAGGCGGTAACGCTCTCCCCAGTTAAGCTTGTGGCATTGGTTGACATCGTTTATTGGCTCCGGCAGCCGTTCGTGAAGTCAACGCGTAGACCGCCTGTATTGAATAAATTGAGAAAGCAAAGAGTTCCAGTTACGTGCAGTCGTTAGACGAGAGTATCGCAAGGCGCACGGTTACCGGCAAAGAACAGCACAGCCATACTATTCGCCCTCGGACGGGATGACAATGCCGCATGCTGGCGGAGTGTGAAAGTGCAGGAGAGAGCGTTAATAAGCGAGAGATGGACTAGACGCTTGGAGCCGATAAGAAGGTTCTAAGGGATTGCAAATCTCCTGGTTGAATTTTCCTGAAGGACGGTTGACAGTGCATGTCTTGATTGTTGAGGACGATGCTGCCTTGAGACATTTTCTGGACGAGGCTCTTAAGCTCGACGGCCATGATGTGATGGTGGCGGGGGATGGCGAGTCCGCGTTAAAGAGTGCAGAAAAAGTACATCCGGAGCTGATGATCCTTGACCTGGGCCTGCCGCGAATGGACGGCATGGAAGTGCTGGCTGCTATGCAACAGCAGTTTAGCTCCACCTCGGTGCTGGTGTTGACGGGGCGGGCGGAGAAGGAAGAGCGTGTGCGGTGTCTGGAGTTGGGAGCTGACGACGTGGTACTGAAGCCGTTTTCGTTCCATGAGCTGCGCGCGCGCTTGCAGGCACTCCGGCGGAGGCGCAGCCAGTTCGAGGACCCAGTGCTTCATTTTGGCGATCTGGAAATGGATCGTGTCCAGCGCAGAGTGACCCAGGCAGGGCGCGAGGTGGAGCTAACGGCGACGGAGTTCTGCCTGTTGGAATCGCTGATGCGGCGGCGCGGTAAAAGGGTATGCAGCCGGGGAGAGCTTCTGCGCGAGGTGTGGAAAGTGCCTCTTGCAGGAGGAACGATCTCCACCGAAACGAGCCGGACGGAGAGCAATATCGTGGAGGTATATATCAACTATCTACGCAAGAAGCTGGGTAGCTGTCATGGCACGCCGCAGGGGCCTGGGTATGGTCCGCCCTCGGTGATCAGAACAGTGCGCGGCGAGGGATACCTACTGGACGGACCATGCGATGACGACGGAGACGATGCCGACAACTCATCCGCTGAATTGATGGAAATGCTTTCACCGGAGAGGTGCGCGGCCGATGTTTGATATGGGGATAGTGACAGAAGATGGACTTTGCGCAGGTCATAGGAAGCAGCTGTGTGGCATACTCCATGACTTGTGCCAGCCGATGACGACGTTGCAATGCCGACTAGAGATGGCAATCCTGAGCGACTCCGTGGAAGCGTGTCGCAAGGCCGCGGAGACTGGGATAGTCGAGTGCCGGAGGATGGTGCAGTTACTGGAATCGATGCGAGAGATTCTACAGAAGGCGACACGGATATCCGGACTCAGCGAGCCATGAGTAGTTAAAGAAGATTCAGCTGCAGGGGCTGTGCGATCATTAGAGTTTTCAAAGAAAACAATCTAAACGGATGACGCAAGCGGGCCAATATTTTGAATATGTGTGATCCGCATCACGCGTCTGATGGCTCCTTCATGCCGGTGTGATGCGTACGGGAGAGCTGCGTGCTAATAAGTGACTCATGTACTGAGTGTTGAGTCAGGTGGCAAAGTTCCCCACGTAGAGGTATCCCATTTTGGGACTGACTTAGAGAAGGCTAATACAAAGGGGGCTCACAGTGGCCATCCTCTTGCATCAATCCAATCGCAACAGGGACGATACAGCGCGGTGGGATTTAGACGGCGCATAACAGTGCGTTGCATTGGAGATGAGGCGAACATGGGGAACCACGCATTCTTGATGCAGGATAAGATGAGCGGTACAAGCTCTGGATTTGGCGAGCCAGGAAGGTTAGGACATGGGTTGTTTCTATCCTCGACCGGATCGAAGGTGTCAAGCGAGTTGGAGGGTGAGGCTGTACCGGAGCGCGACCGAATATTGATGGAACAGCTTCCCACGGTGCGCTACCTTGCTCGCCGAATCCACGAGCGGCTTCCACAACATGTGGATCTAGACGATCTGGTTTCGGCGGGAGTGGTGGGACTGATCGATGCATATTCCAAGTTTGATCATAACAAGCAAGTGCAGTTCAAGAGTTATGCCCAGTTTCGTATTCGCGGAGCGATTCTGGATTCGCTGCGCACACTTGACTGGAGTCCACGGGAGCTACGGCGTAAGGGCAGAGCGGTAGAGGAGGCAATCCGTTCGGTGACCCACAAGTTGGGACGGGTACCGGCGGAGCCAGAGATCGCGCGCGAGATGGAGATGGATCTGAGTGAGTACCAGCATTTGCTGGGCGAGTTGAAGGGGCTGGAGATTGGCAGCCTGCACATGGAGCGGATCGAGGACTCAGGCGACGAGGAGTTGATCTATATTCCAGGATCGCCGGACGAAGACCCTCTGTATCGCTGCTTGCAGGGCGAGATGAAACAACTGCTGACGAATGCCATTGAAGAGCTGCCTGAGAAGGAGCGGCTGGTATTGACGCTCTACTATTACGAAGAGCTGACGATGAAGGAGATTGGTCTGACTCTCGGCGTGGTGGAGTCGCGCGTCTCGCAGATTCATTCATCGGCGGTATTGCGGCTGCGCGCTGCGTTGGCGGGGATGCGCACGGACTATATAACGGTTTCGAATAGCATGGCGGAGAAGAAAAAGCACGCGGTGCGAGGGGCTGCCTAAAGCATAGTTTTCTGGAGAGCGCTTGGCGAAAATGATAAGACCTGTCTGTCGCCGCCATTATTATGCACTGGTTGAATGTAGCAAGCAGTGACTGCGGTAACCGCTCAGGGTAGGCAGAACGAAAGCTCACATTAGGGAAGATGTATGGGGGAGCTGCGTGCTTACCGGGTAGGCAATGAGTGGGGCTGATTGGATGCTAAGGGTGAGCCCTGATTGTCAATCGAATTGACGGGAGCAGTGCTGGGTCCCAGGCCGAGTTTAATAAGGGCGCGGGAGTCCGGCACAAGTTTGGTTTGCCAACCGTTGTCTGCCTGAAGTTTTTCCATGGCTGTTTGGGTCTGGGTGTCCCAGTGGCCGCTAGGCTCGCCGGTAAGATAGCCAGAGCGGATGAGGGCAGTCTGGATCTGCGTGGCGCGTTCATCGTCGATGGATTTCTGGCTCGGCAGCCTGGATTTGGAACGCTTGCTAATTTTTGGGGAGGTGGGTCCGCGGTGCGCTCGCGTCAGTGCGGCTGCGGGCGCTATAGAACAGACAAGAATTGAGGACAACAAAATCAATTGACCCAAACGCATGGTACAGACAGACCTCAAGAAGCAATATGACACAAAAAACGAGAAAAACCACTACTTGACAAGCCAAGAGTATACCCAAAATTCACAGTTTGGCAACACACATAGCGATTTCAGCATCTTAGGTGTTTTCTTGATTGATTCATGCAGCAGGAGCGCAGTCCGTATGAACCGCGCTCCTGCGATAAGGTTGGACTAAGGCAGTGTCCCCCCAACGTACGAGTCTCCTGCGGCGGCGTTGGCTGATTGTGAGAAGCGCACCTTGAAGGCCACATCCTGGCCTGATTTGAGACCGTTGACGATGGAATTGAAATCGGCCTTGTCAGCGATTGGCTTCCTATTGATTTCAAGGATGACAGTTCCAGAAGTGATACCGATATCTTCGGCGAAGGAGCCTGGTCGAACGCTGGTAACGATAACCCCACCATGGATGTCGAGCTTGCTGGATATCTGAGGGGGGACCGAGTCGACCGCGATGCCGAGTTTGCTCTGGCTTGCATCAGAGCCGGATGGGGCGGATTTGTTATCGCCATCAGTAGCGACGTCGGCAAAGAGCTTGGCGCGATCTGCGATACCTACAGTAAGGGTTTGCTTGTTGCCATTGCGCAGGATTCCAAGCTGGACGGATGAGCCAACCTTTCGGGCGGATATATCGGCGACCAACTGATCGCCGTCCTTGATGGGTTTGCTATCAATGGAGAAGATGACATCCTCGGGTTTGACTCCAGCCTTAGCTGCGGGACCATCCGGTGTAACGGTAGAGACCAAAACGCCACCGTTCGCCAAGCCGTATTCTCGGGTGACGGCAGACGAAAGGGCCCCCTGGAAGCTGATGCCGATGGAGCCACGCGTGACCTTATGGTCGGGGCTGATGAGCATGTTATACACGCTGGCGATGGTGTTGGCGGGCATGGCAAAGCCGACACCCTCGGAGCCGGAGGACTGAGTGTAGATTGCGGTGTTCATGCCGATGACTTCGCCGGCCATATCGACCAATGGACCGCCGGAGTTGCCGGGGTTGATAGCTGCGTCGGTCTGGATGAACCGCTGGAACTGGCTGGCGCGGCCATCGGGGCCAGGATCGTCGATGGAACGGTTCTTGGCGGAGACGATGCCGGCAGAGACGGTCTGGGAGAGACCGAAGGGCTCGCCGATGGCCAGCACCCAGTCGCCCACCTGCGCTCCATCTGAGTTACCTAGCTTAACGGTTGGCAGAGGGTTCGGCGCGTCGATCTTGATGACAGCGATGTCGGTATCGGAATCCACGCCGACGACGTGGGCAAGACGGCCTTTGTCGGTAGAGTTGTCCGGATCGGTGGAGAGTTTGACGTATATCTTGTCGGCCTTATCTACGACATGGTTGTTGGTAATGATGTAACCGCGTGAGTCAACGATGAAGCCTGTGCCGAGCGCCTCTCGTGTGCCGCCGCCAAAGTTATTTGAACCATCATCTCCACCCTGCCCCCCCTGTCCGCCGAAGAAGCGATTAAAGAAATCCTGCATATCGCCCTGATCGCCCTGGTCTCCCTGGCTGCCCTGATTACCTTGATTGCCGAAGGGGATGACCTGGCCTCGACGGCCAGAGCGGCGGTTAGCGGACTGCTTGGGGATGGACTCGGTGTTGATATTGACTACAGCCGGGCCAACCTGTTTCGCGATCTTGGAGAATGCGTTGGAGAGTTCAACCGGACTGGGAATGACCAGCGGGCGCGCGTCGGAGGAGTCAATGGCCTGGTCCTTGGCGCTGACCGAGCGGGTCAGTATGGAGCCGGCGAGGATTCCGGACGTAAGCACGCCCAGCAGCGCAAAGGTGGCGCTGAGGCGGTGGTTGCGAATGCGGGCGAAGAGATTGTTTTCAGCTTGCATATGGGTGTCCATCGGTAGTTCGTTCCTCATGAGTTCTGGGCGTTGCCCGATTGCGTTCTCTGCGCGGCGGAAGTGCTGGTGTCGAGTATATTCCGTCCGCTTCAAGCCGCGGTGGAATGCGGATGCCGTTAGTGCTTTAGACGCGGCAAAAGAAAAATCGTTGCTGTATGCCCCCGTCCCCAGATTCTCGGTTGAGCGAGGGAGATCTGTAGGGATCCAGGAGAGGCATCAAGGCGCAAGGGGAGTTCGCACGTTTTCGATAAAGTGAGCCAACAATATAGGGTCTTTACGGCCGGGTGAGGTTTCGATCCCACTGGAGACATCAACCCCCCAGGGCTTGAGCTGGGTGATTGCGTGGGCGACGTTCAGCGGGTTGAGACCTCCGGCAACGATAAGGCGCATGCCGTCCGACACAGTGGCGAAGAGTGACCTGGCGGCAGCCCAGTCGAAGACCACACCCGTGCCTCCTGAGGCAGTGCCTACCTTGGAATCGATCAGGATGCGGTCGGTGAGCCCCAGCTTGGCTAAGCGCTCGATCTGAGCAGCGATTAGAGCGGCTGGGGATTCTGTTGCGCGGTCGACGGTCCAGTGCAGGGTCTGAATGATGCGTATGCTGCCGGTGAAGTGATCGGTGAGTTGTTGGATCAACGGCTCATCGAATCCACCATGAAGCTGTACAGCCGTGAGGTCAGCCGACCGCGCAATGAATTCAATCTGCGCTGCGTCGCGCGAGTGGAAGACCCCAACGCGCTCGACATGTGGCGGAAGATGAGGTGTAATTGCGGAGACCTGCGAGGCCGTAACCTGCCGTCTGCTAGGAGCAAAGATGAAGCCTACTGCGTCCGCGCCGAGCCGGGCGGCGAGTTGTGCGTCTTCGAGGTTGGTATTGCCGCAGATCTTCACCCACATTGTATTGGCCTCATTTGCTGGGAGCAGACTCTGGTCCGAGAAGGGCTGATAGCGCGGCAGCGGGGTCGGACTGACGCATCAACGACTCGCCGACCAGGAAGGCGTGGTATCCCGCACACCGCAACTGCGAGATGTCGGCTGCGGACTGGATGCCGCTCTCAGCGACATGCACCGCGTCGCGAGGGAGCCATTGCGCTAAATCGATGTGAGTCTGCGGCTCTACCTGCATGGTATGCAGATTGCGGCTATTGATCCCGATCACGGTGAAGTTTAGTGTCACGGCGCGGTCCAGTTCCGCGCGGTCATGCACCTCGCAGAGCACATCCATCTCCATGCGGCGCGCCTCGTCGCGCAGGCCCTTGAGAGCGGCGTCGGTGAGAGCAGCGACGATCAGCAGAATTGCGTCCGCACCGGCGGCGCGCGCTTCAAGAATCTGGAAGGGGTCGAGGATGAAGTCCTTGCGCAGGCATGGAATGGAGACGGCAGCTGAAGCCAGGGTGAGATTCTCCAGCGAGCCCTGGAAAAATTTTTCATCTGTGAGCACAGAGAGAGCGGCTGCTCCTGCTGCCTGGAGCGAATGGGCCAACGCTGCGGCATCAAAGTCGGGACGGATGAGACCACGCGATGGCGAGGCCTTCTTCAACTCTGCGATGATGGCCGGACCGGAGGCTGTAACCTTGCGCAGGCCTGCCTCGAATCCGCGTGGGGAGTGGGCTGCGGCGTAGCGCTCGAGAAGCGCTATGTTGGCCAAGGCGCGACGATCCGACACTACGTTCAGCGAATGCGCGAGAATCTGCTCAAGCTGGGTGGACATACACTGTGTGAGAGAAAAATTTGGTGCCGAAGGGGGGACTCGAACCCCCACACCCTTGCGAGTACATGGACCTGAACCATGCGCGTCTGCCAATTCCGCCACTTCGGCACGGTCGTACATGTCGCGAACCCTGCGGCCGGACACGGCAGTCGTGAGTACTCAGTCTTTCAAACGTAGGGTCTGCTGTCAATTGCTAGGTACTTCTAATAAACTAGAATGACTTCAGCAATATCCATCTGCCGGGAGGCATTCTCGTTCGATGACGAATGAAAAAGTACAGGCAGTGCCGCAATCCGGCGCTTCCGATATTCCAGAAGAGATTGCCCTGGAGATACGTAAACTCGCCCATGACCTGGCCAACGCGCTGGAGATCGTGGTTCAGACCAACTACCTGTTGGGCACGGTCGATTTGAAGGAGCCGGGTAGCGAATGGCTGCACATGATGGAAAACGGTGTACGCAAGGCGCTGGATATCAACCTGGCGCTCCGCACGTACATCAAGGCGCACTCGCCGCGCTAGAAACGATACGACTATTGCTTAGCAGCTTTGCCCGTACGCATTGCACCTGAGTTCTTATCCAAAGACTTCCTTACGGGGGATTTCAATGCAACTGGCTTTCCTGCGATTCGCTTGCGGACTGGTATTTTTATGGCTGGTGTGGCCGACTTGGGTACGGTTGTCTTGCTGACCTTGTTGGCCGCTATCGCCGCGGTTATAGGAGCAGTCCGGATGCTCAGTTTTGACTGCTGGGAGGTCAACAACTTCTCGATCTGCTGTAGCAGGACCTGCGTGTGCATGGGTTTAACCAGCATCTTGCCGACGCCGAGTGCCAGCCAGTCTTCCTCCGCGATGGGAAATGCAGTGAGCAGGGCTATGGCCGGGCGATAGCTGGCTGAGCGGGCTGCGCCGATGACCTCAGCACCGGCAGCATCGCTCTCCATGCGCATGTCGGTGATAACCATGTGGTACTGATGTGATCGCAGCTTATTCTTGCCCTCGCGGCCTGAGGCGGCCGTATCCACATCGAAACCGTTGATTTCTAGCACCGCCTTGAGCGTGAGCAGCACGGCCACTTCATCGTCAACAAGCAAGATCCTGCGCTTCATGGATTCTCCTCATCTTGCGGGTACTGCAATCCTTTGCACCACTACAGGCACCAACCATACTGCCCAATCACGGCCTCGTATGCAAGACGAAAGAAATGGGGAGTACGCTCGGCTAAGGGCTAAGAGGGGCGCTATTGGATTGTTCGAATGCGGAGGGTGGGGCGGGATCGTTGTTGGAAGAACGTACCGGAGTCAGGGTCTTCTTCCGCCTCATTCTCCTCGTCGTCTTCTTCCTCGTCATCCCCTTCATCGTCGTTGTCGTCGATGATCCTATCTTTTTCGTCGTCCTCTTCGCCATCGAGGTCTTCTTCCTCTTCTTCTTCCTCGAGAAGGTGGTCCTCGTCTTCCTCGGGATCGTCTTCGTCGTCTTCCTCGTCCTCATCGATGGGGGTTGCGATGAGGGAGTTGCTGGAGATGCTGGCAAATGGCGGGAAGAAACAGGTCTCCTCATCCGAGGATAGGAAAGGAAGATGAGTTGCGGATGGGAGGTTGAGGGTGTTGGCGAGGTTCCGTGGGGTCAGCATGAGACTGTCTCCTGGAGAAACCAAAGCGATGAGCATATAGACGCGATCCGCCGGGATGGGGGTCGCCTAATCGCAGTGTAGAGCATCAGACGGGCTCAAGCAGAGCGGAGGGTGGCTTCGATGCCTGAGTTGACCTCTGCCTGGGCGAACTCGGCGGCGACGCGGATGCCGTTCATGACGGCTCGCTCATTGGAGGCACCATGGCCGATGATGCAGACTCCGCGGACGCCGAGCAGTGGGGCACCTCCGAACTCGGAGTAATCGATGCGTTTCTTGAAATCCTGGAAAGCTCGTCGGGAGAGCAGGGCACCAACCTGCGAGGTGACGGTGGACTTAAGTGACTCCCGCAGCAGGACACTGACCAATCGGGCGGTTCCCTCGCAGGTTTTGATGGCGACGTTGCCGACAAAGCCATCGCAGACAATGACGTCTGCGCGGCCGTCGAAGAGGTCGCGTCCCTCGACGTTGCCGATAAAGTTCAAGCCGGGGCGTGCCTGAAGCAGAGGGAATGTGTCGTGGGTGAGGGAATTGCCTTTGCTGTCTTCTTCGCCGATGGAGAGCAGGCCGACTCTGGGATGCGCGATGTGCAGGACGTTGCGGGCATACATGTGTCCCATGACGGCGAACTGTACCAGGTTGTCGGGATCGCAATCGACGTTAGCGCCGACGTCAAGCAGGATAGAAGGAATGCCAACAGCTGTAGGCAGGATAGTAGAGAGGCCGGGACGATGAACACCAGCCAACATTCCCAGGACCATTTTGGCGGTGGCCATGGCTGCGCCAGTGTTTCCGGCGGTAAAGAATCCGGCGGCTGTACCTTCACGGACCATTCGCAGACCGACGCGCATGGAGGAGTCGCGCTTGGCGCGGACTGACTGGGCGGCCTTATCTTCCATGCTGATCCATTCGGAGGAGTGGACGATCTCGATCTGCGGGCGCTTGCGGCCATAGTGACCGGGGAAGCGGTGGCGCATGGCGTGGTCGAGCGCGGGACGGAGTACCTCCTGCGGGCCGACCAGATGGACGCGCACATCGAAATGGCGCGATGCAAGGATGGCCCCGCGAATCTCGGATTCGGGGGCTTTGTCGGAACCCATTGCATCGACAACGATGTTGATCGGCATCTGGAGGAGTGTGATCTGGGAGCGGGTTTAGCTGGCTTCCTTTACGGCGAGGACTTCGCGGCCCTTGTACTGTCCGCACTTCTGACAGATGCGATGGGGCAGCTTGCGCTCGTGACAGTTGGGACACTCGGAAGTGCTGGTGGGAGTGAGGAAGTCGTGGCTGCGGCGTTTCGAGGTGCGTTGCTTGGAGTGGCGGCGTTTCGGATTCGGCATTGCAGTTCCCTTTCTAGTGGCCCGTGCCCGCTGCGGTATGGCTTGCGGCGGCGATTAGAGGCCCGGTGAGGCTGAGATTCTGTGCTAACCGGGTTTGATCGTGCCGGCCAGACCCGCAAGCGCATTCCACCCTGAAGGATTCCGTTCCGGATCGGAGGAGGAGTTACAGGAGCAGGATGCGAGGTTCAGGTTCTGGCCACAGCGCGGACAAAGTCCCTTGCAGTCTTCTTTGCAGAGCGTACGAGAGGGCAGGGAGAGCAGCACCTGTTCGCGCACGACATCTTCAAGCGAGAGACCGCTCTCTTCATAGTAACCGATTTCGGTCTCGTCTGGGGTGATGGAGCGCTCGCCGGGCTCTGCGTCGGCGGCCTGGGGGCGAAAGATGAGGTCGAACTCTCCGCGGACCGGAGTGGGAACCGGCTCGACACATCGCGCGCAGAGCAGTTCAAAGTCTCCATGGTAGGCAGCACGGACGCGAATGTCGGCGACGTGCTGGCTGTGACCGCGGTTCTCGACGATGAGGTCGGCGCGCCCGACGACGGGCAGCGGGCCAACCTGAGAGACGTCTGGGGCGTAGTCGAGCGCGCCGGAGGGGACCGATTCGTCGAAGAGGAGCGGCCCGTGTTCGAGTTGGAGGGGAGTGATGAGCACGAGGTTAAGCGTAGGGCGTAGCGGGGCCGGGGTCAATGGGCGGATTGAGGGGGTATTGCGTTAGGTTCAACACTGATCGACGGCTATCGGCCATTGCTACATTCCCCTTTTGGCAACTTGAGCAACCTGAATTCATTCGCTACCTGTAGAAATTGCTGTTCATCGAAGACTTGGTTCTTTTGAAGCGTTCTCAGACCAATCGTGTAAATGATTCCAGAGCGCAAGGCAACTATCGTTTCAACTAGTACGCTGCCGTTCGTTGAGAGATATTCGACACCCGAATGAATTGCGGGAAGTCCTGCGAGCTCTGTGGTGCTTGGTTTGCTACTGCGGGGCGCGCTCTTTGCCTTACCGATTTCATCGTATGCAAAAGCCAGTGAGCGATTGGCATTGCCAGCCAGCGACTTGTCGTCGGACGAGTTATACGATGCATCAACCCAAATGAATCGCGGGTCTCCGTCAGAGGTATAGGATATTTTCCCGGTGTCAGGCAACGACACAAGAAAGCCATGGTTGGGGCTCGGACTATGTGTTTCGTGGCCAACAGTTCCAGCGCTTAATAGGACATAGTATCCGTAATCGCAGTTGGAATAACGGCCTCTCCATAGCGTTTCAGAGTCAGTTTCTACCCAATGGCGGTGTTGGGAACCAACACGGTGCGCCAGTTGAGCAAACAGCACAGGAGATTGGCTGACGAGAATTGATGTCAAGAGTAGTTTGAAGATTGCTCGCTTCATGCTCAGCACTTTACTACATGATGTTCAATTTAAGTGTAGCGAAATTTCGACTTTTGTCTGCGACCAACTCAAGACAAATCAGAGGAAGAGGCGGATGGCGGCGATGCCAGCGGCCCCGGCGATGAGCGTGGCGTCTGTATTCTCGGCGGTGATGCCGCCGAGGGCGAGGACCGGGATCGGCGAGGCGGCGAGACAAGCGGCGCGGAGAAGGTCGAGGCCTGTGCCAGAGGCGATGAGTTTTTCGTCGACTACTTTTTCGAAGACGGGGCCGAAGAGGATGAGGGTTGGGCGGTCGTTCGGGGCAGAGGCTGCGACGCGGGCGACCTCGTCGAGGGTGTGGGAGGAGAGGCTGACGACCGGCTCTGGCAGACTGGCGGCGGCGTAGAGCGAGCGAATCTGTGCAGGTGTTATCTGGCCTGGATCGGAGGTGAGATGGACTCCGTCGGCGCAGGTTGCGATAGCGACATCAGCGCGGGAGTTTATGAGGAGTTTGGGTGCGGGGTGGTGGGCGCGGAGGATTGCGAGCAGGCGGCGGGTGAGCGAGGCGAGCTGATCGGCGGGGAGATCAGTTTCACGAAGCTGTAGGAAGTCAATGCCAGCGGCGGCGAGGCGCTCGGCTTGGGCGAGGAGCGCGGACTGACGAGCTGGTTCGTCTCCCTTGAAACGGGCGCGGTCTGTGATGGCGTAGCGGAGCATGGGGTTCGTGTTGGCGCTGCCTGGGGTGCTCATTTTTGGCACCTCGGGCAGAAATGGGTGCTGCGGCCGGCGAGGGTGATGCGGCGGATGGGTGTAGCGCAGACGAGGCAGGGTTGGCCGGTGCGCTGGTAGACGCGGTGCTTTAGTTGGAAGAAGCCGCGCGCGCCGTCGGCGTCGACGTAGTCGGAGACGGAGGAACCGCCGAGGCGGATGGCGTGGCGGAGGACTTTGACCAGCGAGGTGCGCAGTAGGGTCAGCTCGGCGCGGGTGAGGCGGGCGGCGTGCCGAGTGGGACGGATGGAGGCGCGGAAGAGCGACTCGTCTGCGTAGATGTTGCCGATGCCGTGGAGGAGGGACTGGTTGAGCAGCGCGGCCTTTATGGGGGTTCGGCGCGGGTGGAAGAGGGCGATGAAGTCATCCAGTGCGATGGTGAGGGGTTCGCGGCCGGGGCCGGAGAAGCGAGTTGTGAGTTGTGAGTTTTGAGTGGTGAGTTGGGGCGGTGCGTGGAGGGAGAGGCGACCGAAGCGTCGGGGGTCGACGAAGCGGATTTCGCGGTGGTCTACAAGGGTAAGGACGGCGTGGGTGTGGGGCGCGAGGGGGATTTCTGGGGCGGAGACTAGCAGGCGTCCGGTCATACCGAGGTGGATGAGGAGTTCGGTGGAGATTTTATCGCGCTGAAGCGTCATGACGATGGTCTTGCCGACGCGGCGGACGGATTCGATGCGGGTACCGGTGAGGGCGGCTGCGATCTCTGACTCGGGGGACTTGAAGGTCTGCGGCTTGCCGCTAGTCCAGACGCAGAGAATTCGCGCACCGTGGACGCGGGCGTGGACGCCAGCGGCGATGGTTTCGACCTCGGGAAGCTCAGGCATAGAGATTAGAGTAAAGCGTCTTTCAGTAGGCTAAGGAATCGTTTGTCTGGGGGGTACCCCCCCCCTCCCCCCTATTTTCGCAAAGTCTGCAAAACAAAGGGAAATGTATATGTACCGGTGGTATACGGCCTATGTGCCGGTGGTATGCGCTCCTGTGTCGATCCTTTCGCCGTTTTGCGGCTTAAATGCAATGGCCCGGCCGTGTGCCGGGTCTTTGTGTCTTAACTAACTACCTTAATTATACGGGATAAGGCATAACTAGTATGCCAAGTATTTTGCGGCGGGAAGTAATTGACGGATTGTGGGTTAGGGGGATTTTAGAGGGTCGAGGGACTTGACATGCTGATTTGCTGAGGTTTTTGGGGATAAAACTTAACACGGATCAACAACGATCAAGACAAAGCGAGAGCGGGATAAGGCAAAGGCAAAGACAACGTCGGAGATTCTGGCTACGCCAGAATGACGAGCGTAAAACAAGCAACCGCAGGTCCTTCGACTCGGTGTGCTCGCTGAGGATGACGACAAGAACGGGCAACGGCGTCGTTTGCTACCGCAAACGATAACCCACGCTCCACCCCAACGAGCACGCTCGCTGGGGGCCCTGGCCTGTCGGCGATAAAGCTGCCGCGAGGATGGGGGACCCAGTTCGACCCCACCCATCGCGCAACGAACGCGCGATGAATGGGGCACCCGGCGCTTTACGGGCACCGACAACTGCAGAAGCAGATTCCCTTCG
>CAIZFH010000317.1 GCA_903932155.1 uncultured Granulicella sp.
CGAAAACTCTCGGCCGCATCCCCGTTCGGGTTCACTCCGCGTACCACCAAGAGCCTCGGCATGTGGTCGCCCCCGAGCCTGACCTCCTGGTCGATCTCCCACACCTGGCCCCGCAGCAGAATGCTCTCCCGCGACATCCGCGCCCCATCCGCGGCTGTCCACATATACGAGTGGCCGTTCACCCCCGACGTCGAGAAAATCGTGAACTCCGCGGCGCCTTTCGGCGGCTTGGCAAGTTGTTCCACGGGCGTCTGCCCACGCACGGCGCCAAGGTTCAAGAGCAGCAGAAACGGCGCAATCAGAGTCGTCGCAACAAGTCGCGATAGTGGCAAAGTACACCTCACAAATCAGCCTGGGATCCGCCTGGGAATAGCGGCGTTCTATGCGCGAATCCTATCACGGACGCGGCGGCTCGCTTCCGGCCCGGCCCGCCGGCATTTGAGTCCGCCCAACCCCTGCGATATAGTTGTGGATTGCGGCCAACACGCCGTCCAAAACCATCGCTCCCAAGGACTCGTATGATGCCCAGCAGCAAATTCATCCTCGCTCTCATCCTCTCTTTCGCGGCCACACTCGCACTTGCGCAGCACAACAATGTTCCCGCTGTTCAGGGTCTGCCACCCGCCGCCCGCGCCGCAGCCCAGTCCATCGACCCCGCCAGGATCGCCGTGCAGGAACGCTTTCTCTCCTCCGATCTGCTGGAAGGCCGAGGCCCCGGCACCCGCGGAGACAAGCTAGCCGCCGACTACATCGCCACCCAGTTCGAGATCTTCGGCCTCAAGCCCGCAGGCGACAAGGGAACCTACTTTCAGACGGTCCCGCTTCTCGCCGTCCACACCATCGAGGACAAGACCAGGTTCGCCTTCGTCCCCGCCGGCGGCGCGCCCATCGATCTCAAATACGGAACCGAGATCGTCTCCAAAGACCAGACCGGTAACCCCACCGCCGACTTCGACGCCCCCATCGTCTACGTCGGATACGGAATCAACGCCCCCGAATACCACTGGAACGACTACGCCGGCGTCGACATCAAGGGCAAGATCGCGCTCATGATCGTCAACGAGCCGCCCTCCAGCGACGTGAAGTTCTTCAATGGCCAGGCCCTCACCTACTACGGTCGCTGGTCCTATAAATACGAGGAGGCGGCCCGCCGCGGCGCAATCGGCGTCATCCTCATTCACCGCACCGATCTGGCCAGCTACGGCTGGGAGGTGGTCCGCAACTCCCAAGCCATTGAGAAGAGCTACCTCCAGGGAGATCCCCTCGCCACCCTCCGCGCAGCCGCATGGATCCAGCACAGCGTCGCCGAGCAGCTCTTCAAGGCCGCCGGTCTTGGCCCCGTGGATGAAGAGATCGCCCGTGCAGGCAAGCCCGGCGCATTCCACGCCGTCGAGCTGCCCGTCCACCTCCGCGCCCACATCGAAAGCCGCGCCCGCCGCTACGACTCCACCAACATCGTTGCCAAACTCGCCGGAGCTGCTACAGGCAACACTGTTCTCTACTCCGCCCACTACGACCACCTCGGGCTAGACCCCGACGCCAAGGGCGACAACATCTACAACGGCGCCGCAGACAACGCCTCCGGCTGCGCCATCCTCCTCGAGATCGCACGCGCCTACACCCAGAGCGCCATCAAGCCGTCCCACGACGTCTACTTTGTATCCGTCACCGCGGAAGAGCAGGGCCTGCTCGGCTCGCAGTTCTTCGGCGAGCACCTGCCCATCCCCGCCCGCCAGATCACCCTCAACATCAACTACGACATGGTGATGCCCCTCGGCATCCCCCTCTCCGTTAGCCTCGCCGGCGCCGAGCGCACCTCCTTCTGGTCCCGGACCCTGTCTACATCCCGCACCTTCGACCTCAAGATCGC
>CAIZFH010000318.1 GCA_903932155.1 uncultured Granulicella sp.
GACTGCGCCGTCGGCTGGCCGTCGAACCACGCCGGTAGATACGGCGTCAGATCGTATCCCTTCTGTGCCTTGAACTGCTCCAGCAGCGTAGGAGTCCAGGGAACGCCCGCACTGCCCGGAACGATGGGGTTGTTGGTTGTGTTGTTCTCGCTGTAATCCGGCTCGTCGCCGAAGAAGCCCAGCACGATCTTGCCAAACTGGTCGCCCACTGCCCCGTAGTACGTCTCATGCGTGATGTGAAGGAACGCGTCGGTCGCCTTCGGATCCAGATAGTCGATGATCGAGTATGTCCCATCCTTCGCGCGTGTCCCGTCAGCACGATTGAAATTGCGTGTCGGTGAGCTGATATACGCATGCCGCAGAAACCTGATCTGACTGCTGAGAGGCACCTGGTACTTCAACTGTCCGTCCGCTGGAATCGGGATCGGTATCACTGTCTGGTTGTTTTGCACTGCCCAGATTGCCAGCGTATCCGGTGGCACTGGCGTCTGCAGTAGCTGCCCGGTGACAGCCCGCACCGAAATGTCGGCTGTCATCACCTGCATGCCCAGCTGTGGGTAGCGCTCCTGAATATAGCCGCCTGCAAATCCGCTCGGATAGTCCGACTCGTCCTGAATCCACATTCGCATGTTGCGTTTGGCAGCCTCGGCGACGATGAACTTCATCTCATCCATGTGTCCCGGCGAAAGGTACGCCGGCTCGCCTGGGCTCCTTCGTCCCGGCGAAAGGTTAAAGACAAACATCCCATTTGCCGACATTCGATCCAGATCGCCTACAATCTGCTGCCTGACCTGTGTCTGGTCCGTTCCGTTCCAACTGGTAAACGCGGAAATCGCACCATACTCGTGAGGCGGTGCTTTGAAGTTCGCCGCTACCTCGCTGGTGGAGGGCACCGTGATCTGCTGCCATGGGCGCTGCGCCTGCAACACCATCGCAAAGAATGGGAACAGTAAAATTGTGCGAAAGGTTTTCATTGGAAGACTCCGGAGACCTGACTCTGGCTCGTCGAAAAGTATACGCACCCGTGTCAGTGAGGAGCAACGCCGCCACTTCCAAGATCATCCGAATCATCGGGTTGCTGCAAGCGAGAGATGGAAGCGCCTGACACAAACGTCGTAGTATTGCATCGCCATTCGCCTGAAATCGCGCCAAATATGGTGACGAACGTGCTGCAATAATGCACGTTAGGCCCAGCTCGCCACGCAACAGGGTAGTTTCTCATCCTGTGTTAACTAATTGGTCCGCAACAGTTGATCCACGCAGTACGCACTACGCGCTCACGCATGGCAAAGCATCGCCCCGCACTTTCAACCCGGCAAGTCGGCGAGAGCCTCAACCAAGGGCTCGCGCATCACCGCGCAGGCAGACTCGCGGAGGCATTGGCCTGCTATGCCGCCATTCTCAGGTTCCAGCCTACCCATGCGGATGCTCTGCACCTGTCAGGGGTGATCGCGCGCGAACAGGGGGACCTATCCACTTCTGAGCACCTGTTGGTACAGGCGATTCAAAGCCGCTCCTCGGTCTCCGCCTTTCATTTCAATCTCGGCTACACCCACGAACTTCTCGGCAAGCAGCGTGAAGCCGCCGAAAGCTACCGGCGCGCCCTGTCACTGGATCCGTGCAATCTGGCAGCGGCGCAGAGATTCGCCTTCACGATAGGAGAGCACCTGGACCCCACGGCGGCCATTGCACTGTACGAAGCTCTCCTGAGCCATGCTCCTGAATCAGCCGAAGCGCACTACGATCTGGGCCGCCTATACCAGCGCAGAGGTGACCTATCGAACGCAATTACCTCCTATCGAAGAGCAGTCACGCTGCAACCCGGCTGCTTCGAGTTTCATTTCAACCTGGCAGCGATGCTGTTTCAATCTGGCCAGTTTGCCGATGCCGCGGAATCGTACCGGCAAGCAACACTCCTCAGGCCGGAAGATACTGACGCACACTATTCTCTTGGAGTGGTGCTGCAGACGCTGGGAAACGAAAGTTCGGCCATGCAGGCGTATGTTAGCGCTCTCAGAATTAATCCTGACCTCCCGCAAGCCCTCGCCAATCTTGGCGCCATCTGCGTGGACAAGGACGACCCGCGGACCGGGGAAGGCCTCTTGCGGCGTTCTATTGCTCTCGATCCCAGCAACGCCTCCGCGCACTGTAACATGGCAAGTGCGTTGAACAAACTCGGTAATATCGCAGGTTCATTGGAGTCGTCCCGAAATGCGCTTGCACTCGACCCCACGCACGCTCTCACACTTTGCAACCTCGGTGCGTACCTCG
Source organism: uncultured Granulicella sp. (assembly GCA_903932155.1). Classification (GTDB taxonomy): domain Bacteria; phylum Acidobacteriota; class Terriglobia; order Terriglobales; family Acidobacteriaceae; genus Edaphobacter. The sequence goes on from CAIZFH010000318.1 coordinate 2,272, forward strand.
AAACCCTTGCAGATACAGAAGGGGCCCTCCAGTGCTACCGTATAGCGCTCGCAGCACACCCGGACTCTAATACAGCGCAATTCTTCCTAAGCCTTCATCATCTCGTGTCTGGAAACTTCGCTGCGGGCTGGCAAGGATACGAGGCTCGGTGGGGCACACCCGCATTCCGCAATAAGCGACCGGATCGCCTTCCGCCGCAATGGCACGGGGAAGATATCCGCGGATCGCGAATTCTTCTATATCTCGAGCAAGGACTCGGGGACACTCTTCAGTTCGTCCGTTACGCTCCCATGGTTGCCGCGCTTGGGGCGACGGTCGTGCTAAAGGTCCAGCCTCTCCTGGTCCGCCTACTCAGTTCGTGCCATAGCGCGATCACGGTCGTTCCGGCGGAGGCGTACGAAGGCAACGGCGCCGACTGGTCGTGCCCTCTGCTCAGTCTCCCCCAGGTGTTTCACACGGAGCTTGCAACCATCCCTCATGATGTACCCTATCTGCGGCCAGACTCCGCGGAGGTAGACGCATGGGCACAACGGCTTCCGGCGCAAGGACTTCGTGTCGGGCTGGTCTGGGCCGGCAATCCGACTCATACCCGAGATCGACAGCGTTCCATCGCATTGGTGCAGTTGGGCAGGTTAACTCGAGTACAGGAAGTCACCTTCTATTCGCTGCAAAAGGGCCCTGCATCCCAGGACCTGGCTTCAACACCTCTGCGAATCGTCGATCTAAGCGAGAACATTGAAGACTTTATGGACACCGCGGCGATTATAGCTAATCTCGACTTGGTTATTTGCATTGACACAGCCGTTGCCCATCTCGCGGGAGCGATGGGTAAACCGGTATGGCTACTCGTGTCTCATGTTGGCGACTGGAGATGGCTGAGAGACCGTTCAGATTCTCCCTGGTATCCCACGATGCGTCTCTTCCGGCAATCAGCAATAGGACGATGGGAAGAAGTTCTAGAGCAAATTGAGCAGGATCTTCGTGCGATGTCCAACGCAATACCGTCCTCTGCATTCTCCCAACTCGGGACAGGCACTGTTGCGCTTCAAGTATGAGCTGGTACCACAGGTTACATGTTTAGCGTTTGCGCCGACTTCGTTGCCGATCAAGTGCGTAAGCCCATGAGTGCAGCGGCATGGACCGTTGCGTTATGCCTGGGGCGGCCACATAAAGAAGTCCTGGAATCCAGGAAGACGCGTCTTCACCTGATCCAATCGCGCGATCTCGGCATAATGAAGCATATGTTCAAAGGCCTGCCCGGGCGGATGCAGCTTCTTGAATGCCTCGCTCACAGCAATCCCTCTATCAACTGTGGCAGTCTTGTCTGCTAGCAGGCCGACAACTCTCGATTGGAAGCTCTCCTTGTCGAAGGAATAGGTCAACTCGTCCTCGTATGGCAGCTCATGGATAAAGCTCTGGCCGCTGTTGGTCAGACACATAGTATGCGCTCCGTAGGCTCGCATTACTCGATCGTGCGGCATCGAGGACGTGTTGGGAGAAACATCGATCATGCCAAGAGATTCGCGGATCAGCCGGATCGAATCTACGAAGTTACAGTCGTTGTTACAGGTCGCCTTCTTCCCGCTGAAATCGAGGTGTCCCCAATTGTTTCCCCGGATCTCGACGGGGAAATCCATCAGCCATTCAGCTATACGAGTACACTTCACCGCCCTGACATAATCGTCGAGTTGCGCAATAAAGAAGAGACGCAGGTTCAGGAGTTGCTCAATGTCGAAGTCGCACTGGATGAAATACTGCGTTACAGCATCGTCGATTCGATCATGCGTCGCACTATCCAGATGATGTTCGAATTCGTCGGCAAGCTCGCAGAGCGCTCGCCGTACCCTTATCTCCACACCAGCCGTCCACATCTGGCGTACGTCGGCCGGGTCTCTTCCATTCTTCAAGAACAGCAGAGTTCCATCTCTCTTTGCCTGAATGTCCAGTTCGTCCACGGCAATATGGTCAAGCAGGATTGGGGGAACGATGCCAATCGGACCATTTCTGTATGGCAAACGCCTCCGCAAGTCGCAATGCTCGGTAAACCCGTAAAGAGAGATAAAACGATTGCCCAGCACTCGATGTCGATCGAAAAAGTAGCAGGGGGAGTCGCCATGCAATGTAATCAGCGGAATACCTAGTTCCTGCCAAACATTGATATTCTGACCGTTTTGCTGTGCGGAGATGTCCATCCCCATCCCAACCCATGTGAGAACAAAGCGAATCTTCAATGCATCTGGGCTTTGCAGCAGCGGAAGCAACGGAGCGAGATCAAGCAGACTGATCTCCAAAAGCTCCAGATCCATCTGCTTGAGGACCGGGGCAAACGCACGCCCAATCCCCTCCAACGCACCGCCGCGAGTCGCGCCCGACAGATATAGGACCTTGTCCACCAAGTCTCCTCGCCGTTGCTCTGCATTAACGGCGCAGCTTCCTCGTAGATTGAAGCACAAGCGGCAATCCTTGTCTGTCCCTCAATCGTGGTGGGTACAAAAAATCACAATAGGTACGATCGCAAATGGCAAATGGCATGTTGGCTGCCCGCAGAGCAGCGCATGTGGATGGGTGCAAATGCGTTGGATAGTGGATGCTGAGTGGATAACAATACAGGTTCAGATCGCAAGAATTATTGCCGGGACCCATTGTTGATGTTGGGTCCGCCATTACCGTTGCCCCAGTAGTAGTTATAGCTGGAGTTGTCCGGCCAGTTATCGTGGTCGAATTGCTGATTCGCGCGGAAGTTGCCGTAACAATCCACTAATATGCAAACGAAGTGACCTTGGCGCTTAATTCAGGGATGCCTCTCGAATACTAAATCGTATAGCTCGCTTGAATTGAATTTCTATCGCAGCACCAGCACGCGCGTAGCATAGCCCTGCAATGCGATGTTGACCTTCCATCCATCTGCCGATTTCTCAGCCACCAAAGGCGTGATTATGCCCGTCTGCGGATCCCACACTTCCATCTTCTTTCCTCGCCCCGCAAGACTCACTGTATGGGTCGAGGCTGCGGCTCCCTCATTGAAGATGAGATAGACATCAGCATCCTTCCAACGCCTCTTCAGGATGCGCAATGCTGTATCTGGACGGTCCAAAGCAACGTCTCGCTCAGGGATCGCGGCAAGAATTGCCTGTAACATCGAAGGCGGAATAACCTGGGCCGCTGGTGGCTGAGCCGGTGGATTATCAGACGGCGTAGGAGTCGGTGATAACTCGCCCGGAACGACGGTCGCCCAGGAGAACTCGCCGGGCTCAGGTGTGCGCCCATTCAGAATGGTCTTTTCCGCGATCAGGGATGGAGTTCGTCCCAGAAACAACACATGCCCACCACTGGCAGCGAAACGCTGCAGCCGTTCCAGGGCGGCCTGCGAGAGCAACGACACACTGGGCAGAATCACGGTATGGTACTGGTTGCCGCTCATGGTTTCGAATGTGCCCTTGCCCAGTACCAGGTCCTTCGACAAAGCGTCTTCGCTTACGATGTCGAAGTCGATCTGATGTTCGGAGAGAAGCCTTTCGGTCGATACAAACTGCGTATCGGCTGTGCGATCGTTCATCCACAACGAACTGGACGGTAGGTATAGCGCCACGGTGGCAGTTGGCCTTCCCATGGACATCAGATAACTCAGCCGCGCGACATAGGGCATCAGTTCCGCTAATTCTGGCTGCTCCATTAGTGTCGTTCGGGGGCGACCGCCGGCATTGGACGACGGAAAGTACATAATCTCCGCCAGATTGACACCGCGTACAAACTGTTCGTTCAGAACGTACCGCGCCATGGCGACGTCGGCCGGCGGTTTATACGAGGCAAAACTCTCTGTAAATGCTCTCGGCTTGCCATAAACGTGAGAGACAGAGGATGCCAGTCGTGGGAAATCGGAGATCGTATCGGTCCAAATCTGATGACGTGTGGTATCGATGCCTGGAACCTGCACAGACCTCATATCGCGAAAGAAATCCCCTTCGCTCTGCGTCAGTTCTAGCTCAGCCTCTTCGTGGTTGAGATGAACTTGGTACTCCAGGTGGTTGGCCGAGCACCAGTCTGCCTGGACCTTGAAAAAACTATCGGCAAACAGGATGGAAAATACATCCCAATAGTCAGCCCTGCCTCGCGCCTGCTCTTGTGTAGTTTGCGCTCCTCTGGGCAGAAGAAACGTGGCCACATAGGTTTTGATGTCATATCCCTTGATTTGTTGAAAGCGATCGAGGAAGGATTGCGTCCATGGCAAACCGGAGACGGAGTAGTCCGGTTCATCTCCTCGAAAGCCCAATATGGTCTTGCCAAATTCATCGCCAAGATACTTCTTATACTGCTCATGGGTGAACGCAAGGAACTGCTTCGTTGCCTCCGGATTAAGATAGTCCTCCAGCGACTGCGACTTGTCCTTGGCCTGCACGTTGTTGGTATTGGGTCGAGGCTCGGTCGCCAACTTCGGATTCGCCCCGGAACGCGTCGGCGCGGTATCAAATCGGTGTTCCACAATGTTTACCTGCCATCGCCCGGCAGGCGCTGTCCAGTCGATCGAGCCTTCTTTCACAGGCACCACAATTGTGGATTGATTGTCCCCAATCGCCGTTACTGCAACCGTGTCCTGCGATACCGCGTGGCGTAGCGTGCTGCCGCCTTCAACTGCAATTCGCTCAGCCACCACTAGCGTCTGCATGCGCAGTTCCGGCTTGTCGCGAGTGAATCTACCTCCGGCAAACCCGCTGGGGTAACCAATGTCGTCCACGATCCACACTCGCATGTCGCGCTTCTTCGCTTCAGCCACAAGCATCTGGAAGAACTTGAAATACTCCGGCGACAGATATTCGAACGGCAAACCAACTCCCGCTTGAGGGGTAATGGCGCGAAAGCCGAGTGCCTTCATTGCATCCAGGTCGCGTTGTACCTCTGCCTGATCGACGGCGCCGCTCATGTCGAAGTACGGCTCAGGGCCATATTCCGGCGGTGGGTTCCTCCAAGTTGCCGAAACCTGGGCGGCTGTGGGCATTTGCAACTTTTGCCACGAGTACTTTATCGGGCTCACCAACGCTGCGTGGTTGTCTTGCTTGGACGTACTCTGAGCTGTAGCGCTCGCTGAGAGGACGATAGCCATGACAAAAGCGAGGACGGACTGGGAACCTAATGCCAACATGACTCAAACACTAGACCAAATCATGAAACATCAGCAACTTCTTGCTGCGCGAAGGATTGGCCTTCATGAGCCGGATGAAATCCAGGGTCAACGGCGGCGTAAACTGTACGGCCCAAGTTGATCCGGCGAACATTCTCGAAGCTGACAATGCGACGCAAGGAGTGGCTGAGAAATCGACGAGATGGCATACTTCATACAAAGGTGGGCACATGACTAAACCGACAGACGGCAGCGGGAACCTCTGCCTGCGTTTTCTACCGCTCTTATTCCTGGTTGCAATTGGAACACTGGGCATCGTGGCCCAGCGCGAGACGGGCGATTGGCCCCAGTTTGGCTGGGACCTGGCAAGCTCCAGCGCGCCAACCTATGCAACTGGCATAACTGCAGCAAATGTCGGCACTTTGACCCGGCGTCAAGTCACCCTCGATGGTACAGTCGATGGCTCTCCTATCTACCTGCGCGGCGTCACAGTGAAGGGGTCGAAGCATGATGTCTTTTTCGTGACCACAACATACGGAAAGACGATCGCCGTGGACGCCGCCACCGGCACAATTCTATGGGAATATACGCCGCCCAAGTATGATTCCCTTCACGGCTCTGCCCAGGTCACCAACAGTTCTCCGGTAGCCGATCCTGACCGTGAGTATATCTACGCAGCCGTGCCGGATGGCACTGTCCAGAAGCTGGCAGTTTCCGACGGGCACGCGCTATGGGCCACTTCAATCACCCTGATGCCGACGACGGAAAAGATAGCCGGGGCACTCAAGGTGTTTCACGGCCGCGTTGTCGCAGTCACCGGTGGCTATGTCGGAGACCGCCCTCCTTATCAGGGCCACGTCGTGACGCTGGATGCGCAGAGTGGCCGGTTGCTGCATGTGTGGTACTCGCTATGCAACGACCGAACCGCCTTGTATATGCCCAACACTTGTCCACAGAGCGATTCCGCGATCTGGGGCCGCGCCGGCGCCGTGATTGATGCGGGCACCGGCAACATTTTTGTGGCCACCGGAAATGGCGACTATGACGGTAAAACAAACTGGGGCGATGCCGTCATCGAGCTAAACCCGGATGCCACACAGATCATCGGCAATTACACTCCAGCAAACAATGCCGAACTGAATCGGCGCGATCTCGATGTTGGGTCGGCCGCGCCTGCGATGCTGGGCGGAGACTTGTTGGCACAGGGAGGCAAGGATGGAGTGTTCTGGCTCATCAGTATTAAAGCCATGACCGGCAGCGCTTCGCATATGGGCGGAGAGTTGCAAACCATACCTACTCCCTCGGCTGCCCGCCAGTTCCCTACTGCCCCCGCAGTTTGGCATCACGGCACGGAAACGTGGATGTTTGCCGCCGACTTTGGAGCTACCGCTGCCTGGACAATCAAAGATGGGAAGCTCTCCCCTATGTGGAAGAACAGCAACGGCGGTACAAGCCCAGTGGTAGCAGGAGGCCTGCTGTACGTCTACGATGCCGCGGGTGGACTGCGTATCTATGATCCGGTAAAAGGAACTCAACTAGTCGACCTGCAATGCGGTGCCGGACACTGGAACAGCCCGATCGTGGTAGATGGCAAGGTCGCTTTACCGGAGGGCAACGCCAATATGCACACCACCACCGGAGTGCTCGATATCTGGAGCCTGCCTGGGCGATAGTCGAATTGCAGTTACGGTTTGGGCCTAGCTGTCGGACATTGGAAGTCGCATGCATAGTTAATCAGTTATTGACTCCCCTCCCCCCTCCCCCCCCCCAGGATATCCTGGGAAAAACTCTTTTGGAATCTGTAGCTTGCAGGTGATTAGTGGCTGTAAATTTTACATTCTAGATCAATTACTGCTAAATATAACATAGCAAAGGCTTAAAGCAATTGGTAGTGGGCAATGATGAGTGCATCGCGAAGGACAGGCAACGGCATGGCCATGAACTGAATCCCCCTGCTAGACAGGTGTGTGATGTTCAACCTCCTTTGAAGACAAGAACAAAGGCAACCCACCCATTCACGATGGGACGCTGTAAAGGTACCCCCCCCAGGGTACTTTTCGCAAAGTATTCAAAGCAAAGATTAAAGTATATGTACCGGTGGTATCCGACCCCGGCGGCTGTGCGGCACCCATGCAAGGAAGCGTTAAAAGCAAAAACCCGGCGCGATGCCGGACTTTGTGTCTTAACTAACTACCTTAATTGTACGCCATGGAGCATAACTAGTATGCCAAGTATTTTTGCGAGGTATGTGATTGATAAGGTGTTGGTTAGATGGATTTCCAGAGCTTGAGGGGGTTGACAGGAAAAGCAGTGGGTAGTGGGTAGTGAAGGACAGGCAACTGCATCCCGCCCTTTCGCGAGGAGACAGTGAAAGGATGGGGCACCCGGCACCCTGCTGAGATATTGGGGGGGGAATTTTCAGAAAGAATTCTCGATTCATGCGATTGGGCTGGGATGGGTATAAAAATCGAGCATGTCAGCACCACGATGTGATACGCTGGGCGCGCCGCAAGGCCAATGGTAATGATGTGACTGGAGGAAGAATTATGTCTGGACGTGAACTATCACGGCGCAGTTTTTTTGCAGCTTCGGCAGCAGCGGGAGCTGCGGTTATGACCCACCCAGTCAACCTGGCCGCGCAGGCAGCCGGGATTAAAGTCGCGGACATGCCGGACCTCACGATCAAGGAGGCAAAGATATATGTCCTCGATGGCAGTAGCTGGCGAAACTCCGGGGCGGGTCTAAGCGGCGGAAACGAGATCGCCTCTTTGGTGACCGCAAGCGGGATTGAGGGCAATTTCACCCTGGGGAACGGGGCGGGAGGGGTGAGGACCCCAGCGGGGTCGTGGGTTGACTTTGCCAAGACCCACTGTGTCGGCAAGAATCTGTTCGATATTCTTCCCACCGTGTCCACCATACCCCTTCAGAACCAGCAAGGCGGCGGTGGAGCAGGACCGGCCGGCGCGGGTGGTGGAGGGCGAGGCGGAGCAGGAGCGGCCGGCGCGGCGGGTGGTGGGCGCGGCGGAGCCGGAGCGGCAGGCGGTGGCGCGGCAGCAGCCGCAGCGCCAGCAGCAGGCAGAGGTGGCGGCGGTAGAGGAGGAGACTTTATTGGCGGATTCAACCCCGGCTTTAGAAGCCGGACGCATGGTACCGGAACCCCGGGTCCGAATGCGCATGCCGCAGTCTGCGACTTTATCCTGTGGGACATCATGGGTAAGGCGGTCAACCGTCCCATCTACAAGATCCTGGGAGGCACCAAAGATAAGATCCTGGCCTATGCCAGCTCGCAGCATCTGGCCACAGTGGAAGATTATGGTCCGGACATACTCAAGGCCAAGGCTGCGGGAATCAAGGCGTATAAGATTCACCCTGGCGGAGGCCAGCATAAAACCGGCGGGCGAATCCCTGCCTACCTTGGCCACATCGATGAGATCAAAGCGGTCCGTCAGGCGGTGGGAGACGACTTTACGCTGCTATTCGACGGAGTCCAGGCCTACAACTACTATGAAGCGTTGCGGGTGGGCCGGGCGCTTGACGAGTATGGGTACGATGCCTTCGAGGATCCCATGCAGACCACCGATCTCGAGGGGTTGATTGAACTGCGCAAACACCTGGACGTGCCCACCGAGGTCGGCGAGTTCCTAACCAACATCTACGACTACGGCGAGTACATCAAGCGCGATGCCATGGGCATCGTGCGGCTGGTTACGGATGGCGTCGGCGGCATCAGCGGATCGTTCCGCGTGGGCCAGTTGGCCGATACCTTCGGTATGCCATGCACGCCGCACAACTGGGGAACCTTCTTTGACATGGCCGCTGCCTTCCAGGTGGAGCTCGCTCTGCCCAACTGTTACTGGTTCGAGATGGTATGGCCGTGGGAGTACGCGGACCGTCCGTATGTAAAACACCAGTTCCGCGTCGACGCAGACGGCTACGTTGCAGCGCCGACTGACCCTGGCATGGGATACCCCATCGACATGGCCGTTGTGGACAAACTGATGACACGGATCGACCGCTAGAGCCATCCATCATTCGCTTTCCAGTGGCCCTCAGATGGAGAGCGTTCATACAGTGCGCTCATCGTTAGGTTGATGAACGTCTGCGGCATAGCCACATCCGGCGAAGGTAGACAACTGCCCCCGAATCGGCCAGAATGAGCTTTTGCCCGAAGACATATTTTCATACGGTCAAACTATTCGAGAGTCGGATAGTCAGGCCTTTGGCTTGGATTGTCGGGCGGCACCGGGTACGTCTTGCTGCCATCGTTCAGCTCCAGGCGGACATAATCCCAGACAACACCGGTAGTGACATCTCCGGCAGGAACGGTGAAGGTCATATCATTCTCGCCCGCCTTCATCAGAGCGGCGTCGAACTTCTGGATGTACTGGTACCAAACGCCCTTATCCGAGTTGTAGCGCAAAGCGTTGGTGGCGACCGGATGGATGGTGCCGACGTTCTTTCCATTGACGCCGATGATGAGGCCGCCTTGCGTATCCGCACCGACATAGGCGCCGCCGCCGGCACGCTGTCCCCCGCCTCCGAGGGCCCGATTGCCGCCGCCATCAGCCCCGGCCAGCGACACACGGAGCACAGCAGTCCCCTGAGAGCCCTTCGGCATATTGAATTTAACGGTCCATGTGGTTGCCCTGCCCTGGCCCCACTGCGGCCACGGGTCTGCCGTGTTCGGCGGGATCGCCACCCAGCCGAAGCGCTGGTTGTAGGGGTCCTTGGCGGCTGGATTCAGCCAAGCGGTAGTGGTGGAATGTGGCACCTCCTCCATAAACCAGTCCTTATGGAAGTCGCTCTTGCCGATGGTGTAGGTGATGTCATTGGGAAAGAGGCCCGCATAGCGTAGACCCCAGCCCCACAGCCAGTAGTTATCGGGATCGCCTTTGTAGAACTTGTCGCCTGTCCGATCGGGATAGCCGATCTCCCATATCTGCTTGCCATATCGAATCGGCTGCCAGTCTAGTTTGCCCAAATCGATCTTCTTGCCCGCCTCCACCGTGATGTCCGCCTTGGCGAATTCACCCAACACTCCGTTGGCAAAGGCATGCAGCGTGTATTTGCCTGGGCGAACATTGGGGATGGTGAATCTGCCGTCCGCGGTACCCTCAGTCCAGAACTGGTAGTAGTTGCCGTCGTGCGGCCATGTGACGATGTCGCCATTACCTGCCAGCAGCGTATATCCACTCTCGGACCCTTTGAAATTTGCATGAGTGAGTCCAACATTCAGATTGGGGAGTGTCTTGGCTGCCGTCTGAGGATCGTTAAGAACCAATTGCCCGGTGACGGTGGCTCGTCCATCCTTGTGCGGGTAGTCGACGCCTTGCACCCAGTCGTAGGGCCACGCGGCCTTGACTGACTTCGATTTCTGGACGGCATCATTCCATAGTGCGAGCGCGTTATTGTGCCAGACGGTGGGCACGGCGGGCATGCCGCTGCCAGAGGTGGCCTTCAGCTTGTCGAGGTCAGCCTGCGCCGGATCCTTGGGGTTGTCGATCGAATTGAAGTAGA
>CAIZFH010000319.1 GCA_903932155.1 uncultured Granulicella sp.
CGACCAGGACATCACCATCCTGGACACGGACAGCTACCCCATCCTCGCCCCGCCGGCTCTTCAGGCAGTCGCACCAATCGACCAGGGCGTGCTCATCGACTACACGCCCGTCATATTCTCCGATGCCGCCGGCAACAAGGCTGACGATTCACCCTACTACCAGATTCAGTGGAGCGGCTCCACTACCTGGGCAACGCCCGACGCGACCAACAGCGTCGTCTTCCCAGCCGGCGAAGGTGACGGTTCCGGCATCGTCATTCTCAACAACGCATCGGCCAACATTCTGAGCGGGGGCGCTGCGGCCAGTCCGTTCACCAATGGGCAGCAATACTACTTCCGGATGAGGGCATATTGGAGCAGCGGTAATCCCTACAACGGTCCATGGGCGACCTATGGAGTCTCATCCAACGCCGGGATCGCCGTCGCCAATCCACAATATGCGCCTCCTAGCGCCGTTGCGATCACCATCGGTGCGGTCGGCGGAGCCAACACCGTAGCCGGCAGTGTCATATTTACCGGCGCGGCGACCGGGCCGCTTAATGTTGGATTCTTCTCGCCCACCACCAAGCAATTCTACGGCGAGATGATCCAGAACCCGGTCAGTCCGCAAGCCTATTCCATCCAGATGCCCAACTGCACCAACTGCTACTTTGTGGGCATTGTCGACAACAACAGCAATGGACTCATTGATCCGGGAGACTTCGCCAACACCCATTCAGATGGCGGGCCCTCCACTGCAACGATTGCGGGGTCAACAAGCACCATGAACCTCACCATTCCCGGCGCAGGAACTACCGCATCTGTGACGACTCAAAGCCAGAAGTGGACCGGCCCAAACAACACGTCGTTCAATTACGGCATTTACTTCAATCTGCGCGCTGCAAACAAGCTGCCGGTGGCCGTACAACTGGTTTCCGGCCCCAATGTCCTTAACCCCGTTGATTTGGGACGGTGCACCAACTGCGGGGCAATCCAATTCCAATGGGGAACCAGCACGGGCTCGATCGCTCCCAACGTCGGCGATCAGTACGGATTCCTAATCACGTATAGTGACACGACCACAGAGACGCTCACCGCGACCGTCACCGCCCTCAACACCGCCTACCCGGGGGGCCTTATTCCGCAACAAACCACGTTCGGCGTCAGCACGACGCCCAACTTCAGTTGGAACTATCCCGCCAACCCCGGCAACTACACCTACCGGTTCAACCTCTGGGACAACAACGGAAACCAGATCTGGCAGATTCCGAGCCAGAACACCAACTCCAACGGTTTTTCCAGCGCACAGATTCCGTCCACTTCGGGCGGCTCTGGCATTACCTGGGGAACTGACCCTACCAATGCCGGCAACTATCCCACGGTGAACGCTCTCACCACTGGAACCATGTACAACTGGTCGGTTCAAGCCACCGACGCAAATGGCAATTCCGCCACGCGCCAGATATGGTTCCAGCCGTAATACGCTGTTCGAACTCAATACTCCCCGCGCCCAGGTTCATGCCTGGGCGCGGCCCTTTTTCAGGCGCCGTCAGCCAGACCCCTCTACGCCCTTCGCAGCCTCGGGCTATCCTCGAGATGAGTCCTGCCGCGCACATCCGACCGCACAACCGGCAGTCTGCAAATCGCAAAGCGGGGAATCCA